>NZ_JBFRLK010000093.1:0-64181 GCF_041469805.1 Vibrio sp. 10N.286.48.C11
GGCGCACCATAAAAAAGCCCCACCTATAGTGGGGCAAAACTTCCATCGCTTATAGTTATAGTGATAATTCTGTTGTTCTATTCGATTATCTAACCTGCGTTTCAGTTAGTGTGTAAAGGTATCTAATCGCTTAAATACCACACGTAAATCGTCGATTAACCGAAGTCACCGTTTACGTAACCTTTAGTACGATCATCTTTTGGTTCACTGAAGATAACGCTGGTTTCGTTATGCTCTACAAGCTCTCCCATTAGGAAGAAAGCCGTGCGGTCTGAGATACGACGCGCTTGCTGCATTGAGTGCGTTACGATAACGATAGTGAAGTCTTTCTTCAGATCTTCCATCAATTCTTCAATCTTGTGTGTCGCGATTGGGTCTAGAGCCGATGTTGGTTCATCCATCAGGATTACATCTGGTTCCATTGCAATGGTACGTGCTATACATAGACGCTGTTGTTGACCACCAGACAGACCAAATGCATGCGCTTTAAGACGGTCTTTTACTTCATCCCACAGTGCAGCACTGCGTAGCGAGCGCTCAACCACTTCATCGATGTGTTTTTTGTCTTTGATACCTTGAGCACGTAGGCCGTATGCCACGTTCTCGTAGATGCTCATTGGGAACGGGTTTGGCTTTTGGAATACCATGCCTACGCGGATACGTAGGTCAGCGACATCGATATTACCGTAGATGTCAGTGCCATCCATATCCAGCTTACCCTTAATCGTAACGCCTTCAATTAGGTCATTCATGCGGTTCAAGCAACGTAGTAGCGTTGACTTACCACAACCAGATGGGCCAATCAGTGCCGTAACCTGACGAGTAGGAATTGGCAGGTTGATAGATTTAAGCGCTTGGTTGTCGCCGTAAAACAGGTCTAGGTTCTCAATATCAAATTTGTTCATGTTCGTAATCTCTAAATTCTTAAATTCGTGTCTAACTTGATGCTTTCTTTATCACGGGGGCTCTCTCTATTGTTGAGCCAGCTAATGAGCTTAGTAAGTTGCCGTGTTGAAGCGTCTCGCAATCAGTTTTGTAACCATGTTGATCAAGAGAACCAATACGATTAGGACTGTCGCCGTGCCGTAGGCTTGGTTCCACTCATCGATAGTAAATAGCTCTGTTGTCAGCTTATATAGGTGAACCGTTAGTGTACGGCCAGAATCGAATACCGACTCAGGAACACGTGCCACCATACCTGCTGTTAAGAACACAGGCGCTGATTCACCAATTACACGACCAATACTAAGAATGACCGAAGTTAAGATACCTGGCATTGCGCTTGGTAATATCAAACGCCAGATAGTGTAGATTTTTGAAGCGCCAAGGCCGTATGAGCCTTCACGGTAAGTTTGTGGTACTGCCATCAATGCTTCTTCTGTAGTACGGATAATTACAGGAAGAATCAAGATACTTAGCGTTAGTGCGCCCGACAGAATCGAGAAGCCAAGACCAAGAATCGAAACAAAGAAGGTCATACCGAACAGACCAAAGATGATCGATGGGATACCAGCTAACGACTCAGTACAGAATCGAATCACTTTCACCAATCGGCTACCTACTTTCGCATATTCAGTTAAGTATATCGCCGTCATGATGCCCAGTGGCGCGGCTACCGCAATCGATGCGATTACCATGTAGATCGTGGCAATGATCATTGGGAAAATACCACGTTCTTCACCAGTACGAGTGTAATCGTCAGTGATGAAGTTCCAATCTACGTATTGCAGACCGTTCGATAGGATGTACCAAATAATCCAGAATAAGAAACCAACGGTTACAGCTGCAGCTGCCCAGATAAAACCTTTTAGGATGTTATCTTTGGTTTGACGTGCTTGTTTTAGTTTTACGCGATCCATATTACTTATCCTCGCCTACTTCGCTTTTTCACGGTTAAGATAAAGTAGAGCACCATTTAACATCATGATGAACACTAGAAGTACAACACCTGTTGCGTACAGTGCGTTAGCGTGAACGCCACTTGCGTAAGACATTTCAATTGCAATGTTTGCTGTTAGCGTACGAGCAGAGTCCAAAATGCCTTCTGGCATTGCTGGCGCGTTACCCATAACCATGATGATTGCCATCGTTTCGCCAAGTGCGCGGCCGATACCCAAAATCACACCAGTCATAATGCCTGAACGTGCAGCAGGAACGAGTAGCTTAAAAATCGTGTAGATTTTCGAAGCACCCAGTGCAAGTGAACCTTCTTTGTATGTGCGAGGTACAGCACGAATCGAAGTTTCAGAAACCGTGATAACGGTAGGAAGAATCATGATACCCAGAACAATGATACCCGCCAGGATAGTGTTACCCGCTGGTACTTGGAAAACGTTCTGAATCATTGGAACGATAATTACTAGACCGAAGAAGCCGTAAACTACCGACGGGATACCCGCTAGAAGCTCAACTGCTGGTCGAATAATATCTGCAAGACGCTTTGGAGCAATCTCAGCAATAAAAATAGCGGTTAATACACCAACTGGTACACCAACAACTACAGCTCCAAGTGTCGAAACAATCGATGCAACAATCATAGTTGCAACACCGAATAGAGCTGGAGGTAACCAGTCAACACCCAGAACGATGCCAGAAACACCGGCCTCTTGGAATGCAGGGATACTCTCTGCAACGATAAAGTAAGCGATAACGGCTAGTGATACGATGCCGATTACAGCACTCGATAAGAACAAGCCGTGGAAGATTCTTTCTCTCCAGTCGATGCGCTTCTTAGCACGTAGACTTGGCTTGTTGATTTGAGTCGCTTCAGTATTCATAAGCTTTTCACTATTTGCGATGGTCATATATAAAATCTCAAACTTTGTGGCTCAATAAGAGCTCGAAATAAACAAAGTTGAAAGAAAAGGCTCAGCCTAAAGCAGGCTGAGCAATAATTAAGATTGAGTCAGTTAAGATTAGTTAACTGTGATGTAGCCTTTCTTACCAGCGATAGCTTGAGCTTCATCTGCAACCATCCAATCTAGGAATTGTTGAGTTTCAGCTGTTGGAGCGCCTGCTTTGTAAAGAACTAGGAATGGACGAGCAACTTTGTAAGAACCGTTCTTAACGTTGTCTACAGTCGCAGCAGCGCCGTCGATAGTTAGAGCTTGAACAGATTCGTCAACTGTACCTAGAGAGATAAAGCCGATAGCGTATGGGTTGCTTGCTACAGAAACTTTAAGTGCGCCGTTACCGTTTGCAACTTGAGCACGTTGAGAGATAGCCGATACTTTCTTATCGCCAATCTTCTTCTTAAGCTTCATGATGTCTTCGAATGCACCACGTGTACCTGATGCAGTATCACGAGTGATTGCTACGATTGGCTTGTCAGCACCGCCAACATCTTTCCAGTTAGTGATGTCGCCTTTGTAGATTGAAGTGATTTGCTCAGCAGTAAGAGCAGATACTTCGTTGTTCGGGTTAACAACAACTGCGATACCGTCACGAGCGATAACTAGCTCTTTCAGGTCAGCTGTTTTCTCTTCTTCTTTTAGGTCACGAGAAGAGATACCAAGGTCAGCACTTCCATTTTTTGCTGCTTTGATGCCTGCAGAAGAACCTGGTGCTTGAATTTCGATGAACACTGGTTCGCCTTTATTCATGTAGGTTTCTGCAAAAACTTCAACCAGTGGAGAAGCACTGTTAGAGCCAACTACAGAGATAGTTTCTTTAGCTGAAGCTGTATTCACTGTTAGAGCGCCTAGTAGTGCGATTGCACCGATAACTGTCTTTTTCATCACAAATTTCCTTTAGTGGCGTTATTGCCGTAATGTTTTGCTTGAACGAGGCCTACTTTAGAATCCGAATGTGACAGTTGTGTTTCACTTAATTGAAGCCTATATGACAACTACAAATTAATGGCTAATTTCTCTCCTACTCGATGAATTGATAGTCGCGCCCCCATCAGATGC
Source organism: Vibrio sp. 10N.286.48.C11 (assembly GCF_041469805.1). Classification (NCBI taxonomy): domain Bacteria; kingdom Pseudomonadati; phylum Pseudomonadota; class Gammaproteobacteria; order Vibrionales; family Vibrionaceae; genus Vibrio; species Vibrio sp. 10N.286.48.C11. The sequence continues at coordinate 3,912 of NZ_JBFRLK010000093.1, forward strand.
AGTTAGTGAATGCAGGTCTCACCATCGTTTGAGCACCAAAAAGCTAGATTTCCTTCCCTATTTATATCGAATACTAACCAATATATTTCTCTATTTATCAATCAAGTAGCCCTAACACGATGGATAAAAAGATCCACCTTTATCGCCATTTAGAACAATAAACAACCATCTATATCAAATACCTATCGCATATAACGAAATCAAAGCCTTTACTGATTGAATTGTCAGTCTCATTAGTTAGAATCGCCAACTAATTCTAATAATAATAATTCTCATCTTTTTATTTTATTCAAAGAAGGACATTACATGCGCCAACTTCTCAGTGGCTTATCAATCAAAATACAAATTCTTATACCCGTACTATTTTCCGTTGTCTTACTTTTAGCCGGTGTCATTATCGGTGGTGAAAAACTAGAAAGTGCATTCAAAGATGTGTCAGTAGCAACCGACCAGTTAATCTTACATAAAGAAGAACTTAGCGAAATCGTCGACAACAGCTATGGCATGCGCATCAAAGCGATTTACAGTCTATTCAATGCTGATGACGTAAAAACATTGGTTGAAACACTAAACCAAAAACGCGATCAGAATACTCGCCTACTGAATTCATTAGACACAGTGCCAGGCATGCAAGATGAAGTGGCCGCGATGAACAAAGCGATGAATCACTATGTCGATTTTTCTCGTACCACCATGCTTCCGCTATTAAGAGCGAAACACGGCGATGCATCACTATCTTCAGATTTTGAAAACCGCTACCAGATCGCAATCGACCAATACCGACATGCGGGTAATGAAATGGTGCAAGCGATCAATACTCTGTCTAAAAAGCTGAACTTGCTTGCCACTCAAGAGGTCGACATCAACGGCCAGCAACACGCTAGCACGCTGACTACTGCGACCATTGCACTGTTGGTGATCCTGTCTGTAGCTCTAATTATCAGTTGGACGCTGGCTGGTATCATTGTTAAGCCGATCAGCAACATTCAAGAAACGATGCGGGAAGTAGCAAAAGGTAACTTGTTAGTTAAAGCAGAAGAGTATGGCGACAACGAAATCTCACGCCTAGCGCAAGACGTAAACCAGTCTGTTGAACAGCTGCGTGACACGGTAAGCTCGCTGTCTCGAATCAGTATCGAAGTGGCTTCTGCGTCGACAGAGCTAGCGGCTGTAATGACACAGTCCAGCGTTAACTCAGACCAAGAGAAGCAAGAGGTGGAGCAAGTTGCTTCTGCTGTGAACCAATTGGAAAGCACAGCAGCACACGTTAATGAGAACGCAGTACAAGCCGACTCAGCGTCTAAGCAAGCTGACGAAATGGCGACACACAGCATGAGCTTGTTTAATGAAAGCAACAAAGCTAACGAACAGATGGCGATTCAGCTAAGCGAAGCCGCAAATGTTGTGGGCACGCTAAAAGAGCACTCTGAACAGATTGGTAAAGTGATTGAGGTAATTCAAAGTATCTCTGAACAAACTAACCTGCTGGCGCTTAACGCAGCAATCGAAGCCGCTCGTGCAGGTGAAAGCGGTCGTGGTTTCGCAGTGGTTGCTGATGAAGTTCGAATGCTAGCGGCACGTACACAAGATTCAACCAAAGAGATCCAAACCATCATAGAAGGTTTGCAGGTTCAATCCGGTAACGCGAATGAAAGCATGAGCAGCTCATTATCTATGCTGGAACACAACCAAACTCTTGCAGGTGAAGTAAGCGCGGCGCTTTCAGGCATTGCTAACTCGGTAACGGACATGACTGAGATTAACACTCAGGTTGCCTCTGCCGCCGAAGAGCAAAGCCAAGTAACCTCAGACATCAACCGTAACATCTCAAACATCTACAGCCTAGTAAGCCAAAACGTTACCGGCATTACTCAAGCCGCTGCAGCAAGCCACGAGCTTTCTAACCTAGCAGAACAACAGAAGCAGCAGTTGGATTACTTTAAGGTATAGGCTTCAAGGTACGAAGTTCAAGGCAAACAGATTCAGGCTGTATGCTCTTTAGAACTCGCCGATAAACAAAAAGCCAGCCATCATGGCTGGTTTTTCGCTTTTAGACACTACTGGCGAGATTCAGCCGCTCGAATTCTTTCAATCGCTTCTACCCTTCTAAGCTGTTCTGGTAGGAAATGTTCAGTCCTAAGTTGCGCAATCTTCTCTTGTTGTTCGGTTTTTGATAGGAATGAATCTTTCAAGACATCATTTCGTTCTGCGAAGTAGACCTCTAACGAGTCTTCAAAGGCCGCTCTTTGTTTATCAAGTGCTTCAAGTCTCTGGGTTGCTTCTTCACCGACAAGTTCGCTTCTCTTTAAGTATTTACCCTGTTCATCGAGACCTTCAGAGCTAGAGAGCTGTTGGAGTAACACCTGATTCTGGTGACTCGACTGAACATAATCAGGTTGCTCAGATAGATAGGATTCGAGTCTTTGTTGGTATTCTTCATCCTCTAATCCCTCCTGTTTCAGAAGTAACTTTTCTAAGGCGATTTCTCTCATTCTGTTGTCGTGCGTAAACAGAATACTTATCTCGCTCTCACTGAAAAACTGAGCTTGGAGGTCAAGGAGCGCTTGATTGAGTGCACGTAGATCATCAGCGGAAATGGATGTGGTACCGAACTGCACGTCCAACGATGTCAGTGCCGACTTATACTCAAGATATTTGGCAAACAGTGCTTCATCAACCACGGTTGTTGATGCTTGTTCGTGGTGTTTCGCCACGTTGTCTCGAATATCTTCAAGGGTTAATTCTGCATTACCTGACACGAAATATTCCATCATGTCTTTTGCTGATGCGTTATCGATGTCGGTATCTTGCTGAGAGGTGACTTTCAATGAGGAGACGCGTTGTTCGTCGTCAGTATGTGTATCTTGATTATTTAGATATAAAAAGACCGCCGCTGTGCTCATCAGGGCTATCGTGGTTATCGACAAAATGGCGGTCTTTTTCATCATACTTCCCTTGTTTTCTTGTTAAACGGCTTTGCAGACTACAAGCCAGCCAACTTCAATCGATTGGCATGCTGACGATATAGAGTTACAGGATCTGTCTCAAACAAGTGGTGAATTCCCAATAACCCATTAATCTCATCTAGGTGGTTCATTTTGTAATCATCACCAATCACTTTGCCCAAATGCGCGCTGCATGCTCCTACTAAGCCATCATTAGGTTCGTTGAAGGCTAAGCCTAGGATTGTCATCGCTCCGTCGGTAGGATCAAGAAGGTTGGTAAAAGTGGAAGACCCTGTCCATGAATAGTAATAAACGCCGTTACTTGCTTGCCACTCACCATCGCCACACTCAGACGTCGGAACGCCCTCAGGGTAAAACTGGTTGAAGGCTAGCGAGCCTTCTGTGGTCAATGCTTCAAGAGAAGCGAGGCCGTCTTGGTCGAGATCCGTTCCACCAGATAAAAGGTTAATCAGTGTCGTTAATCCACCTGCTAATTTAACCGCGATACCTTCTGTGACAGAGCCTTCAGATACGTTCCCTCGAACGAGATCAGCGACCTTAGAACCTTTATGCACACCGCCAATACTGGTCACTGAAGCAACAAGATCAGGTCGAACTGACGCAACATAACGAGCCGTAGGCCCACCGTGGCTATGACCAACCAGATTCACCTTACTTGCTCCTGTTGCAGCTAACAGCGTTTCAACTTGGCTGAGTAACTGTTCACCACGGACCTCTGAACTGTTGGTTGCAGAGACGTGAGCGACATATACGTTCGCGCCATCTTTGGTTAGGGATTCAGGTACGCCATAGAAATAGTCAACGCCCGCTAATGTATCGAAACCAAACAGACCATGTACCAACATAATGGGGTATTTCGTTTCAGTGTATCCCCTGGCTTCTAATGCTGATGCGCTCGTTCCGGCATATACGCCAAAACTGGATAGGCAGGCTATCGTCCAAATTAATATCTTTTTCAATGCTCTTTCCTTAAACAGATTAGACCTCTGATGAGTAAAAGAACCGTAGATGATGATTTTATAAAACAGAAAGTAACGACTTCATATTTGTGATGGCGAACTTGAATTAAACAGGTGCGATGAACATCAAGCAAACAGAATCAGGAGAACAAAACATAAGCAATTGATTAAATTAACATTTAACTAAGGTTGATGAGATTGTTCTTTCAATATCCCGACTCAAATATCAATTCAACATTCTCAATAAACCAAAATTATTCGACAAATAACCGTTTGGAAACAGGTATTTTTCAACCAAAAACTCGTTGATAACTTGAGGTTTATTCCATTAACGACACACCACAACCATGAATATATTGACGCTAATTATTGATTTTAGATATAGGTCGTACCAGTTATTTACTTATCCACTTATCCACTTATCCACTTATCCACTTATCCACTTATCCACTTATCAAGAAACAAGCAACAAGCAACAAGCAACAGCGTTTCTGTTTGGCTCATCTAAATATAAAAGAGAATACAGTGATGAAAAATACGGCTTTAATACTCACGTTAGCCCTGCCTTTTGGCGCTTATGCCGCTGAAGACTCAATACCAACACCTGAATCGATTACATCTGCACAAGTACTCAGTGCACAAGGCTCAGAGACCTATTCATATGTTAGATGTTGGTATCGAACCGATGCCTCTCATGACTCCCCAGCCACCGACTGGAAGTGGGCAAAGAAAGAGAATGGTGATTACTACACGATCAACGGATATTGGTGGTCTTCCGTTTCATTCAAAAACATGTTCTACAGCGATGCCCCGCAATCGGAAATTAAACAACGTTGCGAACAGACGCTCGACATCCAAAATGACGCCGCTGACATCACCTACTTTGCCGCAGATAATCGCTTCTCTTACAACCACTCAATCTGGACCAACGACAACGCTTTTCAAGCCAGTAGCATCAATCGTATTGTCACCTTTGGTGATAGCCTGTCCGACACTGGTAATCTATTTAATGGCTCACAATGGGTTTTTCCGAACGCAGATTCGTGGTTTTTAGGGCACTTTTCGAATGGTTTAGTCTGGACGGAGTATTTAGCAAAAGCGAAAGATGTCCCTCTGTATAACTGGGCTGTGGGTGGCGCCGCAGGTACCAACCAATACGTGGCATTGACTGGTGTATATGATCAAGTCACCTCTTATCTGACCTACATGAAAGTCGCCAAAAACTATCGTCCGGAAAACTCACTGTTTACTTTAGAGTTTGGCCTCAATGACTTCATGAATTACAACCGAGAAGTCGCCGATGTAAAGGCTGACTTTAGCAGCGCGCTGATCCGCTTAACAGAATCTGGTGCGAACAATATCCTGCTGTTCACCTTACCCGATGCAACCAAAGCCCCTCAATTCAAATACTCTACCGAACAAGAGATAATAAAAGTTCGTGGCAAGATCTTAGAATTCAACCAGTTCATCAAAGCTCAAGCCGAGTATTACCAAGGTATAGGGAAAAACGTGGTGTTGTTCGATGCAAGTGCGTTGTTCGCCAGCATTACCGATAACCCAGAACAACATGGCTTTCGAAACGCGAGTGATGCTTGTCTTAATATCAATCGAAGCTCAGCCGCGGACTATTTAAGAAGCCACAGCTTAACTAATGATTGTGCGACCTATGGTTCAGACAGTTATGTATTCTGGGGCGTGACGCACCCAACCACCGCCACACACAAATACATTGCCGACCACATCTTGGCGTATTCGTTCTCGACGTTCAATTTCTAACTAAATATCGAAAAGTAATGGCTGAGCCAAGGTCGAGATACAAAAAAACCGCCTAATATTGGCGGTTTTTATTTATGTCAGTTTTACTAGCAAACGCTTTAAAACTGGCTGGTGATTACTCGTCGTCCACTTTTGGTGCGACTTTCTTCTTAGGGATAAACACGGTATCACCCACGGCCACATTTTGGTGGAAGCTCTTATCGCGCTTAACTGGTTTCTTCGGCGTTTTCTTCGCTTGAGTGTTGGTCTTCTTCTTAGCAGGACCGCCTTTAGCAAACGCAGGTTTACGTGGCTTAATGCCTTTGAATTTACCTTTTAGGCCTTCAAGTACAGAGAAGATCAAATCTTGTTGAAGGTAAAGTTCAACACGCTTGAAGCTGTCCCAGTCTTTTGGACCAACCAAAGAAATCGCATCGCCTTTGTTACCCGCACGGCCAGTACGACCTACACGGTGCACGTACTCTTCCGTATGCTTAGGCATATCAAAGTTGATAACGTGGCTCACGTTTGGAATATCAATACCACGTGAAGCAACATCGGTAGTTACCAAGATCTTGTAAACCGCACGCTCGAACTGGCTCATAATAGCATTACGTTGCGTTTGGTTTAGGTTACCACTCAGTGCTACCGCTTTAAGCTTCTTCTCGTTCAACTTATCTGTTAAACGGTCAGTATCAGCGCGTGTTGCTGTGAAGATCATTACCTGACGGTATTCAGCTTCTTCCAGTACACGGTCTAAAATCGCTTCTTTGTGATCTAGGTGATCACATAAGTAGAATTTCTGTGTGATATCTAAGTGTTGCTCGTTAGAAACACCAACAGAGATACGCTTAGGTGCGTCTAGCATTTCATTTGCAATGCCATTTACTTCAGCGTGATCTAACGTTGCAGAGAACATCAACGTTTGACGACGACGGTGTTTAGCTGCATTGGCAATGCGACGAAGTTCTGGAGCGAAACCCAGATCAAGCATACGGTCCGCTTCATCAAGGATTAGCGTTTCAACACCATCTAGGAACAATGAACGATGTTCTAGGTGGTCAGCAAGACGGCCTGGAGTCGCAACGATAAAACGAGGGTACTTACGCAGTGCTTTAACTTGGTCGTTAAAGTTCTCACCACCTAAGATAAGCGCCGCTTCATAAGACAGACCACCAAGCATGCTACGCAGTTCGCCGTAAACTTGCTTCGCTAGCTCACGAGTAGGAGCCAAAATTACACCACGAGGATCTTTAGCAGAAAACGCTTTTGTTTTTAATGCTTTATGTATCATTGGCAACACAAACGCCAATGTTTTTCCTGATCCCGTTTTTGATGAAGCCAATAGATCCTTACCAGCAATAGCAACAGGGATCGCTTTTGATTGGATCTCTGTCGCCTTCTTGAAGTCGTAATGTTTTAAGTTCTTCAGTAAGCGGTTATCTAAGCCTAAATCTTTAAAGTGCAAAGGACTCTCCAGTCATGATGGTATTGAATAAAATTAATTTAACGTGACATGATACCGCGAAAGTACTTTATAAGGATAGAGATCACAGTAAATTTATCCCTTTATCTATCTTTAGCTAGAACAACGTATGCATTGCTAGCAAAGGGATAGCTCTCCAAAAACACCTTCAAGTCGTCTCTAAATCCTTCATCTCATAAATGAGACACAACGTGATACTTAGCTAATTACCTCAAAAATTTAGCAATTTCTTTAGTTATTGTTTTTGCAGTTAAAAAATTAGTCGCTACAATCATTAATGAAGCGACTATATGATAAAGAATGTATAGCGCATCTTTTGATGATAAATAAGCAAGGAGTTCTTATGAATAAGACGTTAATCGCAGCTGCAGCATCAGTTTTCATTTTAGCCGGTTGTTCTTCAGAACCAGAAGAAGCTGCAGTGTCAGAAATGGATCAACTAACTAACCAAGTGGCTCAACTTACAAGCGAAGTTGAAGCACTTAAGAGTGACAAAGCAGCCGCAGAAATGAAGGCTCAAGAAGCAGAAGCAGCCGCTATGGCAGCGAAAGAAGAAGCGGATCGTGCTAACGAACGCATCGACAACATCGCTGAGTCTTACACTAAGTAGTTTGAGATCTAATCGCGATTAAGCTGTAGATTAAATAAGTCGCAAAAAGCAGTATATAGACAGCACCACTTCTTATCGGATGTGGTGCTTTTTTTGGGTGACACTAATGCGAGTAAACAAGATAAAACCGCCCCTTGTTGCAGAAGAGGCAATCGAATTAAAACTCAATCACAGGTGGTGCTATCTCTACAGGTACGCCGTTTTGAGCAAAGATAACCGCTTTCGCCTTTGAATTTGGCAGTTCTGCGTCTTCAAGCCACCATTTTAGTTCCACAGGGATCTGTAATGATTTCTTTGAACCATCACTTCGAGTTAATGGCTCGTGCGCTTCTACAAACACACTTCTATCAGGCTCTAATGACACCTTAATCGGCTCATTTATAATGGTGACCTGTTCACCACGGTTCACTTGCTCAAACAGCCACTCAATGTCTTTAGGTTCCATTCGGATACAACCAGAGCTAACTCGTAAACCTATCCCGAAATCCTTGTTTGTACCATGGATCAAATAGTCGCCAGCGCCATAAGCAAGCCTCAAAGCGTACTCTCCCAATGGATTTTCCGGCCCGGCAGGAACCACTCTCGGTAATTCAATGCCCTTTTCAAGATACTCGTTGCGGATTGAATTTGGTGGCGTCCATGTTGGATTCGGTCTTTTTTGGCTTATCTTGGTGATCATCTCGGGAGTATCACGCCCCACTCGACCGATGCCGACAGGGAAAACATGCACCTGATTTTTCTCAGGCTCAAAGTAATACAACCTTAACTCAGCAAGATTGATGACAATCCCCTTTCTTGGGGTGTCAGGCAAAATCAAGCGGCTTGGAATGCTTAACACATAGCCTTCCGCGGGAAGAAAAGGATCCACCCCTTTGTTGGCTGCCATTAAAGAGAGAAAACCAATATCGTATTGCTTGGCAATGATGGCCAAGGTTTCGCCCGCCGCCACTTCATGCTGCTGGATTCTGCCCACAATGCGGCTTTCCGTTGGTGGCAATTCAAAGGTTGCAGCAGACACCCACGATGAAGCTATCCCGCTGGCAAGCAAAGTAGTTCTTACAACAAGCGACGCCGCCCTGTGGAGTCGTGTTTTCATTGACTGCAAAGGCGTCGAGTTAACGCAATACGACATACAAATCCTTGGTTTGTCTTTTATCAAAGTTTAGATTATCTCTGATCAAACGTCTCTACAACGTATTGTTGTCTCGAAACTAATAGGCAACAAGTTTATATGTAAGCCTTTTCTTCTCATTCACTTGCAATTTACCCATACAAAATCGATTGCCTTTACGCTTTCAACATATTTGGTTATCAATATTAATAAAACTATAATGGCAGACCTATTTTGTGACTAAAGTCTCATGGAGCCACGTTCTAACTCGCTAATATTGCCTCAACAAAACGAATTCAATTCAACAGAATCGGTAATTGATTAAATCCTGTTCCTATAATTACCGTTTAAACTTTGGAGAACGACCATGGCTACACCTCATATTAATGCTCAAGCTGGTGATTTCGCAGAAACAGTACTTATGCCGGGCGACCCGCTTCGCGCAAAATACATTGCAGAAACATTCCTTGATGACGTGAAGCAAGTTTGTGACGTTCGCAACATGTTTGGCTACACAGGCACTTACAAAGGTAAGAAAGTTTCTGTAATGGGCCACGGTATGGGTATCCCATCATGCTGCATCTACGTACACGAGCTAATCGCTGAGTTCGGCGTGAAAAACGTTATTCGTGTAGGTAGCTGTGGCGCGGTACGTGACGACGTTAAACTAATGGACGTTGTTATCGGCATGGGTGCATCTACTGACTCAAAAGTAAACCGCATTCGTTTCAACAACCACGACTTCGCTGCTATCGCTGATTTCGGTCTTCTAGAAGAAGCAGTAAACCAAGCTCGTGCACAAGAAGTTCCAGTTAAAGTTGGTAACGTATTCTCTGCAGACCTTTTCTACACTCCAGAAGCTGACCTTTTCGAAAAAATGGAAAAGCTAGGCATCCTAGGTGTTGATATGGAAGCGGCTGGTATCTACGGCGTTGCTGCAGACCTTGGTGCTAAAGCACTAACTATCCTAACAGTATCTGACCACATCATCCGTGGTGAAAAACTAAGTTCTGAAGAGCGTCAAAAGTCTTTCAACGACATGATGAAAGTTGCTCTAGAGACAGCAATCAACATCTAACGATTTGATAAAAGATACATTGAAAAGCGTTACCCCGCAGCCAGGCTCGCTTGGCTGCTCAAATAATCCCGAGGGGGAGATCGTGTCTAACGACAAGCTGCCAAAAGATGCGGATGGTTTGCAACTCAACTTTTGTAAAACATTGGCGTGTGACAACTTTGGCTTGAGCGATGCAAAACGGTATGTTTTGCAACACGCGAACCCTAAGCGTCCAGCGATGGTTTGTCGTGAATGTGGAGCTTTCCCCCCCTTACTTAACAATCGTGAAGTGTTAAGCGAACTTCATCGCCTAAGACAACTTCACAGCGACGGGCTCCCTGCTTGTCGTAATGATGATTGCGATAACTTCGGCTTATCGGTTCATACCCATAAACATCTTTATCATGCCTTCGGCTACAGTGGCGACAGGCAGCGTTATCGATGCAAAGACTGCCAAACAACCTTCGTTGATAAATGGTCTGGATCCAATAAAAAACTCCAATTTCAAGAGAACCTCATGGGCTTACTGTTCATGGGCTATTCCGTACGTGAAATCTGCCGAAAATTAGAGATCAACCCAAAGACTTTCTATGATCATGTTGACCATATCGCGAGCCGTTGTCGTCGTAAATTAGCGATGATCGATGCACGATGGGTTAACCATGCGAAAGATTACGAGTTCGCATCTCACTACCAGCGTCTGCAACCACAAAGTAACAACGGTGTGGTGTGGATAGCGACGGGCGAGGCGCATTCTGGCTATATACTTTGCCAACACGTTAACTACTCTCAAAATGAAGAACCATCAGGAAACGTCGACCATAACCCTTATGATGATGTGGCACGATTTGTATCCAAAGAGCACTCTTCAGAAGCAAATCTCGAACTGCCTCAGCCCTCTGACAAACTAAAAGAGCGCATTGAACAGCAGTACCAAGTGATTCTTGCGAGAGGTAACGTTGAGGACCCTATGGGTAACCTCACCACATTTAGTTACCCTTCAAAAGGCGCTCTCATTCGACCGCCTTATACCTCTTATGCTCACTTCTTACATGTGTTGGATATGTGTAACGAAGACAAGCATGTCGCCATCTATATGCCACAAGATCCATTACTAAGATCTGCCGCTTTAAGTGTATGTTTGCCGCGCATTCAGAGTCAAAATATTGACCTCATGTATGTCGAAGAAGATTCAGGCTGGCAAGACGACCAAAGTTTTGAAAAGATCGACATCGTTCACATGAGTTGGTGGCGAGATCGCTGGGCTATTGCCAATCAGGGTGATAACCAGAAAGGTATCTGCTACCTAACCGGTAACAATCCAGAACCAAAACAGTGGTTTAACACAGCCTCAATTCAACAAACTAAGTTCTATCAACAGCGCTTTCAGTTGTTATTTGATAGCTTTATTAATGAGCCCAGACGTAAGCTTCGTCCTGGGGGCATTCTTCCATTGCTCGACATATTTAGAGCTTGGCACAATCTGTGCTACCAAGATAAGCAAGGGCTCACGGCAGCACAACGCTTAGGCGTAGGGGAGCTGCCATTAACTCTAAAGCAACTACTTTCATAGCAACAAAGCCTCTAGGTAATTATTCGGGAACTCATTGATTTTAAAGCGACAACATGAGGTAACACCCATAATTAGAAAAGATCGATGTTCCTTTGACGCTCTACGAAAGATAATTGGTGCTTATCTCAAATTACACTCTTATAATGATTGTGTTATCAATATGTTCGATAATCATGGATGTAAGTCTTGGACAAAAATCAGTACCTTCTTGAAACAGAATTAGAAAAACTCAAAACTCGTGTCGACTCTGAGCCATCGGTGATCCTAGAGATTGCCCAACAGTGCCTAGTCCGATCAGAGCAAGTTCTGTTTGAAGAGGGTGCCATCCAGTCATTAATGTTAATGGCAAGATGTAGCTGGAACCTGATGGATTACCAAAAAGGTTTAAAATACATCAAGGAAGCCTACAAGCGCCAAAGCCGATTAGATACCGACCTTTTTCTCCCTGAAATCCTCCATTTACACGCGCTCCAGTTCTGGGGACAAGCCAAGTACTATTCCGCCCAACAGTTCTGGATCAATGCTTTAGAGCAGTCCGCGTTGGTTGATGAAGTCGAAATTCAAATTGAATGCCTCATTGGCCTTGGCAATATTTGGCGGATGACCCACGAATATAAACTTGCACGTTCTACCCACCAGCTTGCCGTTAAAGTTGCTAACGACAACCGCATTGGTTGGTTAGAGGGTAAAGCCAGAATACTGCTTGCGTGGGATTACTACCTGCTCAACAACTATGTTGAAATGCTGTCGGTATTGGACGGTGCAGAAGAAGCATTAAAAGACCATAAAGATAACACTTGGCATGCAGAGGTATGGGACTTTCGAGGCCTTGCCCTACTTGGTCTTGAACGCTTAGATGACGCGGAGCGCGCCACGGCCAAAGCGCACAATCTGGCAGTTGAACACAACCTAGTTTGGATGAAGGCGCACTCATACATCAGCCGAGCTAGATTGGAGCTCCTGAGAAAAAGACCAGAACAAGCGGCGGAATTACTGAGGCTCGCAGAACAATCCGCAAACGAGTTCGATAATGGCGAGTTGCTGAGCCAAATCTGTTACCAACAATCCTTGGTGGCGGAAGAAAACCAAGACTTCCAAGCCGCGCTCGTCGCCTTTAAAAAGTACCGTCAATATTCTATCGGCATGCTCAAAGAGCAAACGACACGTGTCGGTTTGGACAAAGCACGCAGTTCAAAACGCCAACTTGAACAGAGAGCACGAAAACTGATTAATCGTATTCGCGGTCAGCACGAGTACGATCCTGAAAAGCACCTCTCTTACGTTGTCTCTGAAACCTTTTGGTGGGAAAAGTTGGTGCTGTTCAAGACAGAGCTTAAACGTTCAAACCACAGCATCATTATGTTCCATCATGTCGATACTGATTACTTAGATGTCTGTACCGAGATTGCTCATGCTTTATGTAACCAGAATGACTTCATCGCAAGGCTAAGTTCTGAACGTGTGGCCCTTATGCTTTCCGAAAAAGGCGAAGCCGCAGAGCAAACCTTCCAAACTCTCAGCACCATGCTTGATATCTATCCATGGCATAGAAAAGGACTAAAGGGTTCGAAACCGACCGTCAGCCTCAATGATATTTTGACGTTCCCGTTCACGCTTGAACAATTAGAAGAAGACGATGCTGAGGTAATAGAATAATGGAAACTCTATTAAGCAAGATCACAGACGCCGGTTTAGACCCTTCATCAGTATCAGGTGAAGAAGCGATCATCTTCTGGAACCACATTCGTCAGCACGTTTCGACGACGCAAACAGAGCAAGCACACTGCTATATCATTAGCTCTGAGTACCGTGCTGAGTTACAACAAAATCAAACCAGCATCGAAGAGTTGAGACGAGCACTCGATCTGCTCCACCTTCCTGCCGATATCGAAGACATACTGACAGTCAAAACCAGCCTAAGTGACCGCTTAGTTGAAATCGGTGATTACACGTCAGCACTCAATGAATTCGTCAGTTCATCGACTATCGCGGTTGAACACGGCCATATCGATGAGTATGTATTAGCCATTTTAGGCATGGGCAACCTGTGTGACTCCTATGGCGATCACAACAGAGCTCTTCGCTACTATCAAAAAATCAGCAGCATAGACCACGCGATAAGCAGTCGCTCACTTCGCCTCAAATTCAAGCTGCATATGGTAGCAAGCCTACTTCTACTCAATCGCATTACAGCAGCCAGCGATTTACTGAATGAGTGCGAAGAACTGAGTATTTTGGTCAGTGACAAGTTGCTCACAGCTCAAATACTGCTTTACCAAGCAAAGGTGCTGCGCGCTAAGAAAAAACACCATGAAGCGCTACGCTGTCTGTCTAAGATTCAATACCCAGCCAACAGCACTCAAGCAAGCTGGCTTGCAACCATGACTCGTCTAGAGCTCGCACATTGCCTAAGTGCAACCGGCAAGCAAGACTACGCGAGCATGATTTTGTCGAGCACAGACAAACGCGTGAAAGCCTACTCGTCGCCAGTACTTGCAAAACGATTCTACGATTCGCTGAGTGATGTGTGTATGAATCAAGGGCGTTTTCAAGAAGCGCTAAGCTATGAGAAAAAAGGCTACCGAATTGAAACCGATCTGATGAAGCAGATCCCGATCAGTGAACTCGGTGCAAGCCAACTACGCCGCCTGTCCCGTTTTGAATTACAACTCAAACTCATTCTCTCTGAACAAGAAAACAAAGAGCTCAAAGAGACAACCGAACAACACAAGAATGCGGTGGCTCAGCTTCAACAAGACGTATTCACAGATCCATTAACAGGGTTGCACAACCGCCGCTGGTTAGATGTGAAACTGAAAGACATGCTGCTGCACGATACCTCTTTCGCGCTGATGGTTATTGATATTGACCACTTCAAGTCTATCAATGATGAACTGAGTCACTTAGTGGGCGATAAAGCGATTGTTAGTGTGTCTCAAGAGCTACGTTCATACTTTAAGTTTAGAGGCGCGTCATGTGTCAGATTTGGTGGAGAAGAGTTCCTCGTCATTCTAGAGAACACTGATCTTCCGAAGGCAGAAATGCACTCTGAAAATTATCGAGAGCGCATTTTCCAATTTGGATGGCATGAAATACTTGGGGAGCGTGGTTTGACCGTGAGTATTGGTATCACTTTGCATCGTGACGGAGAGAATACTCAACGCACCTTCTACCGTGCGGATAAAGCGCTATACCGAGCTAAAGCCAACGGCCGTAATCAAGTGTGTACAGAGTAGTGGCATATAGCTCTGTAGCTTAGGCCAACTGCTTATTGATAAAAGAACAGAGAAATACCAGCAAGGGCGGCAAGTGTGCCTATGATACTTTGCTTTGACACCTTCTCTCCTTTCAGCGCATAAATCACCAAAATAAAGACCGGGCTGGTCGCTATCAACGTTTGTGCAATCGCAGGGTTAGCATTCTTCAACGCCACTTGTTGAAGCCATAGAGCGAGAAACGTCCCGACAAAGATTGCTCCTAATAACCACAGTTTATCGAGCTTGGTCATTTCCCATAAATCTCTTTTTATCGATGAATACGGCTTCTTTTCAACGAAAGGGATAATCAGCATCACAGCAAACACGCCAATCGTCAGGCGAATCAAAGCACCTAACAATGGTGGAATATCACCCGCCACTAACGCGTAATGAGAAATAACCACACCAGATGCCTGACAGACACTCGCCACAAGCCCATAACCAATGCCACCCCACTGCGCTTTGTTATTCGATTCACCGCTCGCCGATTTTGATGGCTGGAAGACAACGAAGGTCACCGCTAGTGTTGTAATCACGACACCGAGCCAACTTTGCACTGTCAATACAGCGCCCAGGAACATTAATGCCAGCACACCAGAAAGAGGCGGGGCTAAAGATTCCAGTAACAGCGTCTTATTGGCACCGATTCTTTTCAACGCCGCAAAATAGGCGCTATCTCCAATCGCAATGCCAATCACACCTGAAATTGCCAATATCAGAAAATGGTTGGTACTCAGTTCAAACTCCGGCATCGGAATAAGAGGCATCACCAGCAACATCATCCCTGACGCCACTACACCCTTAACAATGTTCAATTGCATCGCAGAGAAGCGATGACCAAACTGTCCATAAATCCATGTCGCACACGCCCACACAATCGCAGCACCAATAGCCGCCAATTCACCTATATACATCCGTGTTTATCCTTTGTGGTTGTGCACGTCATTTAGAATCGTAGCTGTCATCATTTCAGCTAAAATACCAACCAGAAAGCCGAAATAGCCTCTTCAAACGCGATGAGATTTTATAAGATTCGTCAATAATTTTGCTCACATTAGAAGCGAACACTCATCATTTATAACTCAGCAAATCATTTTTATAACAATTACTTGGATGATAGCGTACTATATTTATAACTAACATCTAACATTACAAGGATCTGTTATGTTTTTAGACTACTTTGCACTCGGCTTACTCATTTTCGTTGCTCTAGTCATCTTTTACGGCATCATCGTTATTCACGATATCCCTTATGAAATAGCCAAAGAACGTAATCATCCTCACCAAGACGCAATTCACGTCTCAGGCTGGGTTAGCCTATTCACTTTGCACACAATTTGGCCCTTTCTATGGATTTGGGCAACATTATGGCGGAAAGACCGAGGCTGGGGCTTCGAAAAACTCGAAGAAGAGCAGCACGATATTCATCACCGAGTGGATGTTTTAATCGATCAAGTTAGCACCCTTCAAGAAGAGATCGCACAGCTCAAACAAGCAAATACTAAACAAAGCAGCACAAAAAAAGAGTCAAACAACGTTCAAGATCAGGAGGCTAAGTAATGGATTTACTACTGATAATGACCTACGCGGCACTTTGTATCACTATTTTCAAAGTATTTAATATCCCACTAAACAAATGGACAGTGCCTACCGCAGTGCTCGGTGGTGTGGTCATCGTAGGAACATTGATCCTATTAATGAACTACAACCATCCTTTCACACAACTTGGCAACCAAGTTTACTCAACGACTCCAATTGTTTCAGGCGTTAAAGGTAAAGTCATTGAGGTTCCTGTTGAGGCGAATTCTCCTTTAAAGAAAGGAGACATCCTCTTTAAAATTGACCCTATCCCTTTTGAAGCAGAAGTCGCTAAGCTCGAAGCGAAAGTAAAAGAAGCAAGCCAAGGAGCACTTGGGCTTGAATCTCAAGTTGCTGAAGCTGAAGCTGCTAAAATCAAAGCGATTGCAGAAAGAGACAAAGCGCAACGCGAATTTTCTCGTTATAAGCGTGGCTTTGAAAGTGGTGCGTTTACCGAACAACAATTGGATACTCGTAGACAAGCTTATAAGGCATCGGAAGCAGCAGTAAAAGTAGCAGAAGCAAGTCAACAACAAGCTCAGATCGCTCTAAATTCTGAAATTGGTGGCGAGAACACCGCAGTGGCAGGATTACTTGCAGACTTACGTAAGGCTCAATTCAACCTTGACCAAACGGTCGTGAGAGCACCAACGGATGGATATGTTACACAACTAGCACTGCGTCCAGGCGTAATGGCTGTACCGCTACCTCTTGCTCCTGTGATGACATTTGTCCATACGGAAGAAAAATACTACATCGCAGCATTCAGACAAAACTCATTGCAACGACTGCATCCTGGTTTCGAAGCTGAATTTTTATTCAGAGCACTACCAGGCAAGATTTTCAAAGGACGCATTGATGAAATAATCCCAGCTATTGGTGAGAGTCAAATTCAAGCGCGCGGGACACTTATTGGTACCAATGCACTTCGTACTAATGGACGCGTATTTGCTAAAATGACCATCACTGATGACCTGTCTGACTACCATTTACCTATGGGTACCGCGGTTGAAGTTGCCGTTTATTCTGACAGCTTCACCCACGTTTCAATCATGCGCAAGGTCCTTATTCGCATGAAGAGTTGGCAAAACTATCTATACCTAGACCACTAAACGGTCAAAGGTACGTGACGAACCCGCTTAACACATTGTTAAGACGAATGAAAAAGTCAGACTCGCTCTGGCTTTTTTGTTGCTGGATTAACCGTAAAATTACGCTTTTTACACGATATTTAGGTGTTCAGATGGAATTTTAGACATCTAGACACTTACCTTCCCTTATGGAAGGGTTCTACTGTATAATGCGCGCCTTATTTTTTATATTTGCCCAAAAAACGTTCTCATTGAGACGCATATTAATAATGGCGAATATTTATTCTTTATTTTGCTTTATTTTTCAGAATTCGAGGTTATCTATGAACTTTTCAGCTAAAACAGTGGTCGTTATCGCCATTGGCGCGGCACTGTACGGCATTGGTGGTTTACCTATGTTTGGTGTCCCAGTGTTTGCTAACACGACATTGAAACCAGCAATGGCAGTTCTAGCACTGTTTTCTGTTTTGTTCGGCCCTATTGTTGGCTTCTTAGTTGGCTTTATCGGTCACTGGGTAACGGATCTGTTCGCAGGCTGGGGTGTGTGGTTAACTTGGGTTTTAGGCTCAGGTATCGTAGGCATGGTTATCGGCTTATTCCCGATGTTGACCAAGAACCGCCTTCAGCAAGGTGAGTTGCCTATGAAGGACTTCGCGCTGTTTGTGGTACTTGCCCTTGCCGGTAATGTGGTTGGTTACGGCTGCTCTGCATTCCTAGATACCATCCTTTATGCAGAACCGTTTACTAAAGTCTTCACTCAACTCTCTATCATTGCTGCGGGTAACACCGTTCTGATCGCTGTTGTTGGCTTACTGATCCTAAAATCAGTCGCTAAACGCAACAAACAAAGCCGTAACCTGACTGAGGCATAAGCGATAATGACTATAGCATTTTCGAACTTCTCTTTTAGATATGAGTCGCTGGATAAACCGACGCTAAAAAATATCAATCTAAGGATAGAGAAAGGAGAGAAAATCGTCATTATTGGACCAAGCGGTAGTGGTAAATCTACCCTAGGTCAATGCCTTAACGGTCTGATTCCTCATGCTATCAAAGGTGAGGTGACTGGCTCTCTAGAGATCAACGGTAAGAACATTTCTGATTTTTCTATGCACGACTATACCGAGCAGGTTGGCACAGTATTACAAGATACTGATAGCCAATTTGTCGGTTTGAGTATTGGCGAAGACATCGCATTCGCACTGGAAAATCAGTTAGTGTCGAACATTGATATGTACCCTCTGGTTAAGTCGACAGCAAAAATGGTCGACTTAGCAGATATGCTTGATCGCTCGCCACATGATTTATCCGGCGGCCAGAAACAACGCGTGTCATTAGCGGGCATCTTAGTTGATGACGTTGACATCCTGTTGTTTGATGAACCTTTGGCTAGCCTTGACCCGAAAACGGGTAAAGCGACTATCGAAATCATCGACCAACTTCATAAAGAAACCAACAAGACTATAGTCATCATCGAGCATCGCCTTGAAGATGTACTACATCGCGATATCGATCGAGTGATCTTGATGGAGCGCGGTGAAATTGTCGCGGACATGACACCCGATGAAATCTTAGCTTCTGAACTGCTTGAAACACACGGTATTCGTGAACCACTTTATTTATCTGCTCTGAAGGCAGCGAAAGCACTTTTGACCAGTGAAGATAAGCTATCAAACCTCAAAGCTCTCGATTACAAAAGATTCCGCCCTGCGGTTCAGGCTTGGTTTGCAGAGCGCCCGACTCCAGTTGCCGAGAAGCAGTACCAACCTTTGCTTGAGGTCCACGGCCTGACTTACTCTTACGATGGTGAAAAGAACGCTCTCGAAGATGTCAGCTTTAAGATTGGTAAGGGTGAGTTCGTTTCAATCTTAGGCAAAAACGGTTCAGGCAAATCTACCATCACTAAACTCATCATGGGTGTGATCGATGCCGATTCAGGCTCTTCCTATCTAAATGGTGAAGACCTATCTGAGCTTTCTATCTTTGAAAGAAGCCAGAAAGTCGGTGTCGTGATGCAGAACCCAAATCATATGATCTCTCATCATATGATTTTTGATGAGATTGCTTTTGGTCTTCGTAACCGCAACATTGCAGAAGAGCTGATCACAGAAAAAGTAGAGCATGCTCTTGAGTTGTGTGGGCTGAGTAAGTTCCGCCACTGGCCGATCGAAGCACTGAGCTACGGTCAGAAAAAACGAGTAACCATCGCTTCTATTTTGGTGCTGGAGCCTGAGCTTCTTATCTTGGATGAGCCGACAGCAGGTCAAGACTACCGTAACTACACATCCATGCTGGCATTCATCCAAAAGCTTAATCGTGATTTGGGTATTACCGTTGTGATCATCTCACACGACATGCACCTCGTTCTCGAGTACACCACACGTTCAATCGTAATCGCAGACAGCAAGTTGATTGCCAATGCCGCGATGACGGAAGTATTTAGCCAACCATCACTTCTAGAACGTGCAAATCTTTGTACCACCAGCATTTATGAACTCGCGACTATGATGAAAATCGACGACACCAATGCGTTTATGCAGTACTTCATCGACTACGAGAGAAGCGCTCAATGAACGCATCAAACGTAAAATTCGGCATCAATTACATTGATACAAAATCACCGCTTCATGCACTTAACGGCATCACCAAATTTGCGCTCTTCTTAGCTTGGGTAACCGTGGTATTGACTACGTTCGACCTAAGATTGATTACGCTGCTTATTGTGACTGGTTTATACCTGCTAAAGCTCACCAATGTGCCTGTACGCGTATATAAGCCTCTGTTATTGGGTACGGCGAGTGTATTGAGCCTAAATGCTTTGTTCATGTATCTGCTGGCTCCACAGCAAGGTACTGAGCTCATCGGCAGCAAAACCTTATTGCTGACATTGCCGGGTAACTACTCGTTGAGCCAAGAGACTCTGTTTTACTTGGTTACTGTGACGCTCAAATACATGAGCATGTTCCCGATAGCGTTGATTTTTGTCTTCACAACGCATCCGACTGAGTTTGCAGCTAGCCTCAACCGTATCGGTGTTCCTTACAAGATCGCCTATGCGGTCAGCTTAACACTGCGTTACTTGCCAGAAGTTAAGAAAGACTTCATCAATATCATGCATGCTCAACAGGCTCGTGGTGTAGAGCTCTCAAAGAAAGCGCCTCTAATTACTCGAATCAAAAATGTGGCTAAGGTTCTAGGCCCGCTCATTTTCTCTAGCTTGGACCGAGCAGACGAGATCTCTAACGCAATGACGTTACGAGGTTTTGGCCGACACAAAGCTCGCACTTGGTATAGCTATGCACCTTTGAAACGTATCGACTTTGTTTGTTTAGGTGTCATCGCTTTTATCGTGGTGTTAGCCATTGCGAAACGCATTCTAGAGCCGCAGTTATTTTGGTATCCGTTCTAGTCATCTGAATTAGCATAGATAAACAAAGACTTTAAATAACACACCGCTCAATAGGGCGGTGTTTTTGTTTATGCCAAAATCTGATTGATAATTGAACCAATGACACAATACTGACTATATTTAACGATAAATTGACCAGTTATTTACCCTTGGAGTTTGAGATTTAATTCATAAGCTCTTAATATACTCTTTTACAGAATGTTACAATCAATAGAGATTTGTAATGGCTCGAATTACTCAAGTACAGAAACTAGAAAATCAAAAGCACTACGATGAGATCGTACTAAACCTTTTTCTGGCTGAAGGACATGAAGCACTAACTTATGCAAGGATTGCTCAAGAAATTGGCATTAGTTTGACGACGCTTCAGGGCTATTATCCATCGACCCGCGCTATCCGATCAGCGTTACACCAACACATGCTATCAATTGTTATAGAGAATCTAGAGTTCTCATCGGAAGAAGTATTCATTCAATCTTGGCAAAACGCTCTAGATAATGATCAATTTCGATTCGTGATCAAATTGATGTTTTTCCATGCCTCCCAGGTCAAGAGCCCTGAACAGTTTAACATCAGTTCAGATGGTCAATTACGCGAGATAATGTTTAATAGCTTTGGGCTTGATTCCGTTCGAATCCTTGAGACTGTCGTAGGACGTTCAATGTTCTATCTCACGAACTTCAAGCAGCATTAGACCAAACGTTATAAATACAAAAATGGGAGCCTTTCGGCTCCCATTTTCTTTTTAGTTATCGCTTACTTCAACTAATAGACCTAATTTAGCTTGTAAAAAACGGTCGATAACGGTGGTAAACGCAGCTCAATCGATGTGTCTAAGCCTTCGCTTTCTACTGATTCAACCTCAGCAACCGGCTTCACTTCAAAGCCACTGCCTGCATAATCCGCAGAGTCTGTATTCAATAACAAAGAGTACTGACCTTGTGCTGGAACACCTAAGCGGAAGTGCTCATGAGGAACGGGGGTAAAGTTAGAAACCACCAATACACGCTCGCCTGATTCACTGATACGCTCATGAGCTAAGATGCTCGCTTCAGCAGAGTCCTGTAGACGCCATTCAAAGCCTTTCGGATCAAAATCAAGATCGTGCATTGCAGCTTCAGAGCGGTACAGATTGTTCAGGTCTTTCGTTAAACGCTGAACACCTTGATGACGCTCGTAATCCAGCAAAAACCATTGCAGCTGGTCGTCATGGTTCCATTCAGCCGTCTGACCAAATTCTGCACCCATGAAGTTCAGCTTCTTACCTGGTTGCGCATACATGTAACCCATATAAGCACGTAGGTTTGCCGTTTGCTGCCATTCATCACCAGGCATCTTGTTGTGGATAGAACCTTTACCGTAAACCACCTCATCGTGAGACAGAGACAATACATAGTTCTCACTGTGTGCGTAAACCAGCGGGAACGTAATCGTATCGTGGTGGTACTTACGGTTGATTGGATCTTCTTGAATGTAAGACAGGCTATCGTGCATCCAACCCATGTTCCACTTAAAGCCGAAGCCTAAGCCGCCCATAAAGGTCGGTGCTGAAACACCAGGGAACGCCGTCGATTCTTCCGCAATCGTCATCGCATTCGGGAAGTGCTTGTACACTTCTTCGTTCATCCACTTAAGGGTAGCAATAGCATCATAGTTCTCGTTGCCACCATCCACGTTCGGAATCCACTGATCATGGCTACGCGAATAGTCGAGGTACAACATCGAAGCAACCGCATCAACACGGATGCCATCAATGTGGAATTGCTCGAACCAGTACAGTGCATTAGAAACTAAGAAACGACGAACATGCTCTTTGCCTAAATCGTAAATGTACGAGTTCCAATCTTGATGCCAACCACGACGTGGATCTGGATCATGGAATAATGGCGTACCATCGAAGTTTGCTAGGCCGTGATCATCACTTGGGAAGTGAGCAGGAACCCAGTCCAGAACAACGCCAAGACCCGCTTGGTGACATTGATCGACGAAGTATTTGAAATCATCTGGAGAGCCAAAACGGCTAGTCGGTGCAAATAGACCTACAGGCTGATAGCCCCAAGAACCGTAGAATGGATGTTCTGAAACTGGCATTAGTTCAACGTGCGTGTAGCCAAGATCCGTTAGGTATGGGATCAGCTCTGCCGCAAGCTCGCGATAATTTAAGAATTCACCTTCAGCGTTACGCTTCCAAGAACCTGCATGCAATTCATAGAACGAAAGCGCTTCTTTGCGCTTTTGCGTTACCGGGCGATTTTGCCATTGAGTATCTTGCCACTGGTAACGAGCGTGATCGTAAGTTACAGATGAGAACGATGGGTATTGCTCAGAGTAGAAACCCCATGGGTCAGCTTTGTGTGGTAAGCCTTCGCCATTTGGTCCTTTTAATTCAAACTTGTATTGAGCGCCTTCTTCCAGTTCAGGAATGAATAAGCCCCACATACCGTAATCTAGGCGTTGCATTGGGTGGCGGCGACCATCCCAAGCGTTGAAGTTACCCACCAAGCTTACCGCAGTTGCATGCGGTGCGTACACCAAGAAACGCGTACCTGAAATCGTCTGTCCATCACGCTCTAGCGTAATAAACTGAGCCCCCATGTGATGATACATATCTTTCGGTGTATGAAGATCTTCATAACTCGCGTACAGATCGTGGTACTGGTAAGGATCATCGATGATCTGTTCTACGCCAGCCCAATCAACCGCAAGCTTATAGTGAGTAAAACGTAAGTCTCTCTCTTGCTTAAGAATGAAACCACTTTCACCCTCTCGCGCTAACTCAATACGAGGTTCCTTTCCAACAATCAACTCGACTTTATCTGCCCCAGGAATCCACACACGTAATGCACCTTGCTCAGAAGGTAGGTATGGCCCTAAAAACGCGAATGGGTCTGTGAAACAAGCCTGTGATAGTTGGGTATATATTTGTTTTTGCTTTGAAATCGAACTTAGTTCCAAAACGTTTCTCCCTAACCAAACATCCAAAAAACATAATACAAAAATGCCCGCTATTAGTGCGGGCAATATAACGACGGTTTATTCTACCAGATGAGCATTCATTATTGAGTGACCGAGGTTGTAGTTTCGTACGGCGTAAGCAAAAAACCACCTAATTTCAAGTCACTCACGTCATTACTTACCGGCTTTTTCTCGAACGTCAGTCAGCTTAGAAGCGATACGATTAACGCCTTCGTGAGCAAATATTTCGTCCAAGTTCATTGATAGTTTACGACGCCAGTTAGGGTATTCATCAACCGTGCCAGGAATGTTTACTGGCTTGTCCATCTCTAGCCAATCTTCTAGCTGAACGCTCAGTAGTGTTGAACCACCAGCCGCTACGTGCAGTTGAAGTGCCTCAGCAAGGTAAGAGTCCATCGGTACTTGGCTCGCATCGCGGCCCACACCTTCTGGTAGGAAACCATGCCATGCTACTGAATCTAAGATACCTTGCTTGCACTCTAGGCGGTCATCGAACAAGGTTTCCAATTGTTCTGCATCTGGGTATAAGCCAATCTCTTGGCCCATTTTCAGGTCATCACAGTGCCAGAAGCCACGAAGCGTTGGCATATCGTGAGTACACAGTGCCGCCATCGATTGTGATGCGTAGTGTTTTGGTGAGATGAAACCACCGTCATCTTCTGATGTTTCGAAGAAGAACACTTTGTAAGAGTGCACGCCAGCATCTGCAAGGATGTCGACAATCTCATCCGGTACCGTTCCTAAATCTTCACCGATAACGCTACATTGGTAACGGTGAGATTCAAGCGCCAGAATAGACAGCATATCTTGTACTGGGTAGTAGATGTACGCGCCCTTAGTTGCGTTCTCACCCTTTGGAATCCACCACAAGCGCAGTAGACCTAAAACGTGGTCGATACGCAGTGCACCACAGTGCTTCATGTTCGCACGAAGTAGCTTGATGTAAGCGTCGTAGCTTGTTTCTTGAAGCACTTCTGGGTTTAACGGAGGTAGACCCCAGTTCTGACCCAAAGGACCAAGAATATCAGGTGGAGCACCAATGCTCGCATCCATCACTAGGTTGCCTTCGTCAGCCCAAGTCTCGCTGCCTGAATCTGCAACACCTACCGCTAAGTCACGGTACAGGCCAACAGCCATGCCCTTCTCTTCTGCAAGAGACTGTGCATCGTTGATCTGGCAATCTGCTAGCCATTGCAGGTACATGTACAGATGAACGTTTTCTAAGTTCTCTTTGATGTATTTCTGTGTCGCTGGGCTGTCGAATGTACGGTACTTCTCAGGGAATACCGGCCATCCCCACATGCCAGAATCTTCTGCATGCAGTTCACCATGTAGAGCATCAAACGCCGCTTGATGCATCAGGCTATCGCCACCCTCTTCTACGAAGGCTAAGAACGCTTGTGCACGGTCGCTGTTTTTGTCTAGATGACGAGTCTTAAATTCTGCGAATAGCAGAGGCAAGATGCTCATCTTAAGCTCAGACACTTCGGTGTAGTTTACCCAGTGTGCTTCACGCGCTTTTTGTAGACGCTGTTGGAACTCTGCGCTGCCGACTGTTTGTTGTGCTTCTGCACTTAGTGCAAATTCAGGAACTGAACTCACATCAATGTATAAGATGTTCAACCAGCGACGAGAAGATGGGCTATATGGGCTCGCACCTTCAGGGTTCGCAGGGAACAATGAGTGAATTGGGTTTAGACCAACGAAGTCACCACCACGAGAAGCGATATCCGCAACAAGCTGTTTTAGGTCTCCGAAATCACCAATACCCCAGTTATGCTGAGTTCTTAGGGTATAAAGTTGAACACTGGGTCCCCAAAGCTTTTTGCCTTGCTCGATTGGTGACTGCTTGAAACACGCTTTTGGCGTAATAATCAGTGTCATCTCGTAAGGCTTCTTACGGCGCTTACGGCTCACAATGAGCTTGTGATAACCCCATGCCAAATCACTTGGCAATGCAAACACTAAAGGGCCACCCTCGGCACGCTCGTCACGAATGACTTGAGATTGAAGATAGCCTTCAAGTACCTCTCCTTGCTCGGTTTCTAAGCGCCAGCTGAACTCACTTTCACGAGCACTTACACCTAGATTAAGCGCCACTTCTACTGGCTCACCGTCACGCAAGACAAGAACTGGGTCTAGTACATCTTTTTTGTGTTTTCTTTCTGCTGACTTAAGCAGTGCATCATCGCTGCTTGTATCGTAGCCCAACGAAGCCAATAGAGACGTGATCGTCTCGTCTGATACTTGTGCTTCATCGCCCCACGCACTAACGTAACTGTCGGCAATGTTTGCCATTTCTGCGACTTGTTTTAATACGGTCTGTTCTTTCATCGCTCTCTCCGAAAACGTTCTGACGCTTTCTATTTTGTAGGGTTGTTAATTTAATTTTTACTAATCAATTAGCTTGTGACAATCGGTTTGTAAGCAGCTTGTTTATAAACGAAACCTTTAAGCCTTTCGTTTGCTCACAAGCTAATTGAGCCAAGGCAGAAACTGCCTTGGCTACTTTGGAAGTATTAACGGTTAACCGCTTCAAGTTTCCAGATGTTGTTCACGTAGTCGCGGATAGAGCGGTCTGATGTGAACTTACCAACCAATGCTGTGTTAAGAATTGCTTTCTTAGCCCAACCTGCTTGGTCTTTGTATTGCGTGCCCATGTCTTCGTGCGCTTTCACGTAAGATGCGAAGTCAGCAAGACATAGGTAAGGGTCACCACCGTCTAGCAGGCTATCAAACGTTGCACGTAGAAGGCCTGGTTGACCTGGAGTGAACTCATCGCCAGTCAGTAGGTCTAGAGATGCTTTCAGTAGTGGGTCTGCATTGTAGTAGTCGTATGGGTTGTAGCCTTGAGCTTTCAGAGCTTGAACACCATCCACTTCTAGGCCGAAGATGTAGATGTTTTCATCACCCACTTCTTCACGAATCTCAACGTTTGCACCATCCATCGTACCGATAGTTAGCGCGCCGTTTAGAGCCATCTTCATGTTGCCCGTACCAGATGCTTCTTTACCCGCTAGTGAGATTTGCTGAGAAACGTCTGCTGCAGGGATGATGATTTCAGCCATGCTTACACGGTAGTCAGGAATGAATACCACTTTCAGTTTGTTACCGATGCGAGGGTCGTTGTTGATCTTCTCTGCAATCTTGTTAACCGCGAAGATGATCTCTTTCGCTAGGTGGTAACCCGGTGCTGCTTTCGCTGCGAAGAAACATACGCGTGGCTCACACTCGAAACCAGGTTCGTTAAGAATACGGTGGTACAGAGATAGAATGTGTAGCAAATCTAGGTGCTGACGCTTGTATTCGTGAAGACGTTTGATTTGAACGTCAAAGATAGCGTTAGTATCTAGCTCGATACCCATGTTCTCTTGAACCCAATCAGCTAGGCGCTGTTTGTTTTCTTTCTTAACAGCCATGAATTCTTTTTGGAATTTCGCGTCTGTTGCAAACTTAGCGATGCCTTCTAGCTGCTCAAGTTTTGCTGGCCATTCAGTGCCGATCTTACCCGTGATTAGCGTAGATAGACCTGGGTTACAGAACTTCAACCAACGACGTGGCGTGATGCCGTTCGTTACGTTAGTCAGTTTACCTGGGAAGATTTCGTTGAACTCAGGGAACAAGTCTTTCTTAACCAGTTGTGAGTGAAGCGCAGCTACACCGTTTACTTTGTAAGAACCAATCACACATAGGTTTGCCATGCGAACCATGCGGTGGAAACCTTCTTGGATGATAGAAAGCTTCGCTTGCTTCTCACCGTCACCAGGCCACATCTTGCGAACTTCTTGCATGAAGCGGTGGTTGATTTCAAAAATGATTTCCATGTGACGTGGAAGAAGACGGTTGATCAGTGATTCAGACCAAGTCTCTAGTGCTTCAGGAAGTAGTGTGTGGTTCGTGTATGCGAACGTATGAGCACTGATTTCCCATGCTTGGTCCCAAGATAGACCTTTCTCGTCAATCAAGATGCGCATTAGCTCAGGAATCGCAATCGTTGGGTGCGTATCGTTAAGCTGAATCGTTTCTTGCTTAGGCAGATCTTCTAGAGAGAAACCTGCTGCTTCGTGGCGACGTAGAATATCGCGAACCGATGCTGCTGAATGGAAGTACTGCTGCATTAGACGCAGTGTCTTACCTTTCTCGTGGTTATCGTTCGGGTAAAGAACCTTAGTGATGTTACCTGCATCGATTAGCGAGTGTTGCGCTTCGAAGTAATCACCGTTGTTGAAGCTTGCTAGTGAGAATGGTGCAATTGCCTGACATTCCCAAAGACGCAGCGGGTAAACCGTGCTTGACTCGTAACCTACGATTGGTAGATCCCAAGGCATTGCTTTTACTTCCATACCTGGAACCCAAGTACGTACTTCTTTACCGTCGATGAATTCAACGTCTACATGACCGTAAAAACCAATGTGTTGTGCTAGTTCTGGACGAGCTACTTCCCATGGGTAACCTTCAACACCACGCCATGCGTCAGGTGCTTCTTGCTGACGACCGTCTTGGAAAGACTGTTTGAATAGACCGTATTCGTAGTGAAGACCGTAGCCTACTGTTGGGTATTCTTGAGCGGCACAAGAATCCATAAAACAAGCGGCTAGACGACCAAGACCACCATTACCTAGTGATGGGTCGCGCTCTTCTTCTAGAAGATCAGTTAGGTTTTGACCTAGCTCTTCCATTGCATGAGTGATCTGTTCATACAGACCCATGCTGATCAGGTTATTACCGGTTAAACGACCAATCAAAAACTCTAATGAAAGGTAGTTAACGCTCTTCGCATTCTTAATTTTTTCGTCATTTTCAGTTTCTAACAGATCAAATGTTGTGAGTTCTGCTAGCGCACGCCCCATTGCTAGGTACCATGCGCGGCTATCTGCGTTTTCAATCGTTGTTGCGTAGGTTGCAGATAAATGTTTCTTAACACTCTCTTGGAATGACACTTTATCGAAAGTTTTTTGCTGAGTTGGTTTCATTTCAGAAATCTCGCTTTTAATAGTTCTAATTCATCTGTGACATATCGTGCATGGTCACCATAAACTAAACATCCTCCCGCTAATGCAACTGACTAGGAGTAGATGGGAGGGCGTAGGGGGCGTACCGACTTAGGGTTAGTGATCTGACTCTCATGTTCTGACTGCGAACAAAAACTTGGAGTGACTAAGATCACAAGCTCCCGTTCGATAACTTAACTTCAATTGATGTGACTTTTATTTAACCCATTTAAAGTCATTGCCAAATCTGAGTTTCAGATCACGAAAATAATTTCCAACTCTCATCTTTTGCATTGATTCCCGTGTAGGGATGAACGAAGTCACATTCACAAACCAACCCGCAACGTGAGCAAAGTCTCAAATAAAGGGCGTAGACACCCAAAAACATGCAGGAGTGCAAGGTTTCTGAGGAGGATCGTAGTCGGTAACGTTTGGCTTCACGTAATATGAGTAAAGACTTAAGTAATTAGGCTCATGTCATTGGAGTGCACTCAACGATAGATTGGGATATTCCAGAACATAGCCACGGAATAGGTGTAAAACTTCGATATGTGGATCCCTTCGAAACTGACTCGTCCCGGCCGCTTACATAATGCAATCCTACGACCTAGGGTTCTCGATCTGCTTCACAATGCAGATTGCTATAAGCTTGTGTTGTTCCGCTCTCCAGCGGGCTACGGCAAAACCACCATGGCTGCACAATGGTTGGTAGATAAACCTAATGTGGGTTGGTACAGCATTGATGATAGCGACAATGATGCCTTCCGCTTTATCAACTACCTACTTCAATCACTTAATAAAGCGACTCAAAATGCCTGTCCGAATGCCCAAAAACTGGCAGAAAAGCGACAGTTTTCATCGCTGCATTCTTTATTAAGTGAAGTATTTGCCGAGATGTCAGAATTCCATCACGAGTGCTTTCTGGTGTTGGATGACTATCACTTGGTCAACAATGACGACATCCACGAAGCCATGCGCTTCTTCCTCAAACACATGCCCGATAACCTAACGTTGGTTGTCACCAGTCGTGGTACGCCACCACTTGGTACAGCAAACCTGCGCGTTCGTGACTTAATGATCGAATTAGGTAATGACTCGTTGGCGTTTGATACCGAAGAAACCACACGCTTTTTCAACCAACGCGTAGCCGACGGCATTGATGACACCACGGCAGATAGCATTTGTAGTTATGTAGAAGGTTGGCCTTCTGCACTACAACTTATCGCGCTACAAGCACAACACCAAAAACGCACTCTTGCACAGTCCGCAGAGTCATTCTCTCACTTTAACCACGCCCATCTTTGGGACTACTTGGTTGAAGAAGTATTCGACCTGCTAGACAAAGAAACCCGACAGTTCTTGATGCAATGTTCTGTGCTTGATCACTTCAACGATGAGCTTGTGTGTGCACTTACACAGCGTGAAGATGCGTTAGGTATGATCGAATCACTCAACCGTTTTGGTTTGTTCATCTACCCGCTTGAAGGTGAAAAGAACTGGTATCGCTTCCATAACTTGTTTGGTGAATTCCTCGCACATGAGCGCCAAGCTCGAATTCCTCAGCAAGAAGCTGAACTGCATCGAAGTGCTGCAAAAGCGTGGATCAAGCAAAACACACCACACCAAGCACTACGTCACGCACAGCGCGCTGAAGATCCAGAACTGATCATTCAAATCCTGACTGAGCACGGTTGGCCGATGTTCAACCAAGGTGAGCTTTCGTCATTAGAAATGGCGATCAAACAGCTAACCACAGATCAACTATACAGTGAGCCAAAGCTTTCGATGTTGCGCGCTTGGCTTGCACAAAGTCAGCACCGTTATGACCAAGTGGGTACTTTGTTGGAAGAGGCTGAGACTCAATATCAAGCGCGAAACATTGAACTCGATACTCAGCAGCAAGGCCAATACAACGCCTTACGCGCACAAGTTGCCATCAACAGCAATGAGCCTGAGAAAGCATTGGAATTGGCTGAGCTTTCGTTGAGTCAGTTGAACACCACCGTTTATCGTAGCCGCATTGTCGCAACCTCGGTTGTGGGCGAAGTGAATCACGTAATGGGTAACCTAAGCCGTGCGCTACCGATGATGCAACAAACAGAAAAACTGGCACGTCAGTATCAGGTTTACCATCAGGCCCTGTGGGCGATTCTGCAACAAAGCGAAATCTTGATTGCTCAAGGTTATGTTCAAGCTGCATTTGAGCTACAAGACAGTGCATTCAAATTGATTGAAGAACATCAGCTGCAATACGTACCTCTGCACGAATTCTTGCTGCGTGTTCGCGCTCAGATCTTCTGGTGTTGGAACCGACTAGATGAAGCGGAAGAGTGTTGCTACAAAGGCTTAGATATCCTTGGTCACCACTCTCCGAGTAAACACCTGCACAGCTATTCTATGTTGGCTCGTATTTCATTGAGCCGTGGTGAGATTGATAAAGCGTCGAAATTTATCGACCAGATTCAGCACCTATTGCGTCAATCGACTTACCACGTAGATTGGACGGCAAATGCTTCTCTTTCTTTGATTCTGTTCTGGCAAGTAAAAGGCGATAAAGAAGCTATCCGTGATTGGCTGAGTGTGGCTGTTCGACCTGAATCGGCAAGTAACCACTTCTGCCAGCTTCAGTGGCGAAACATCGTTCGTGCTCACATCATCCTTGAGCAGTATGAAGACGCAGAAGAAGCGCTGACTTTCCTTAAGAGTGAAGCCCAGCGTTCGCACCTGATTACAGACACCAACCGCAACTTGATCGTTGAAGCCGTGTTACGTACACAAATTAACGATGAAGACAGCGCCCGAATACTACTCGAAGAAGCGCTTCATATGACTAACCAAACCGGTATGGTCGGTAACTTCTTGGTAGACGGTGGGACTATCGGGCATATCTTGGATAAGTTGAGCAACAAGCCAGGCTTAGGTGATTTAGAACGTCACCGCGCACAACAAATCATGAAAGATATTTCCGCGACCCAACGCAGCCGCTCGGTTCACTTCGATGAAGACTTTGTTGAGAACTTGGTTAATCACCCGAACATTCCTGAGCTTGTGCGTACTAGCCCACTCACCCAGCGTGAATGGCAAGTACTTGGTCTGATCTACTCAGGATTCAGTAATGAGCAGATCGCTCAAGAACTCGATGTAGCGGGTACCACGATCAAGACTCACATCCGTAACCTTTACCAAAAACTCAATATTGCTAACCGTAAAGAAGCAATCAGCACAGCGGAAAACTTGCTGCAGTTGATGGGGTACTAAAACGGATTCGAGATTGATTCGAGATTGATTCGAGAAAACATAAGCTAGTCACCGATGGTGGCTGGCTTTTTTCATCTGAAGTTTAGAACCTAAAAATGTAGGAATGGGAAAAGTAAAAAGACGATCACCAAACGACAGGCAAAAAAATAGCCAACCGCAATAATCGCGATTGGCTCTATATATTTGTGAACAAATCATAGGTTCACTAACAACGTCAGTTGGCTAGGTGACCCTCGGCTTAAGAAGGGTCAATGTATATAATGCAGTTAGCGTGCCAACTTTTATTCGACGTTTTATAAGCCCTGCATCGCATAAAAATCATGAATTTGTCATGCGAATTGCAAAGTGCATTTGCATAATGCAACCAAGATGCAATATCGATAAGAGATCAGTTTCATCGCTGCTCTTAATGACAAATCACTAAGTGGTTGTTATCTAAATGTTAGGCAAATATTCAATTCAACTTATTGCCTTACAATTAATAGAGTAATAAAAGCCCTTCCCCAAAAGCATATTCATACTTTTTTTACACTAAAGCTTGTATACTGCACAAAATCATCCTCAACTCTATGAAGCAATGAACTACTTAAGTACTTTTTTCAAAGGCATGGCTATGGGCGCAGCAGACGTTGTTCCTGGCGTGTCGGGCGGAACCATCGCATTCATCACTGGTATCTACGATACGCTGCTAGAAAGCATTCGCAGAATTAACCCTAGCGTACTTGGCTTATGGAAACGCGAAGGCTTCAAAGCCGCGTTTAATCACATCAATGGTTTCTTCCTAGTTTCACTGTTCGCGGGCGTATTCACGAGCATTGCGACATTCGCAAAATTGATTTCTTGGTTATTAGTCACCCACCCTGTTCCACTGTGGTCTTTCTTCTTCGGCCTGATCTTGGTCTCGGTTTTCCATATTCTTAAGCAAGTAGAGAAACGCGATATGATTCGCTTCGTGTTTTTGCTGCTTGGCGTTGCTTTCGCTTATAGCATTACCGTGCTTAAACCGCTGCAAATGGAACCAACCAGCATCAACGTATTGATTGCGGGTGCGATTGCTATCTGCGCGATGATTTTACCCGGTATTTCAGGCAGCTTTATTCTGCTCCTGATTGGCATGTATGGCCCCGTGCTTGGCGCCGTTAAATCATTTCAAGTCGATGTACTTGCGCTATTCCTTGCGGGCTGTGTGATCGGACTGCTGACTTTCTCACATGTACTGTCTTGGCTATTGCGTTCATTCCGCGACTTCACATTGGTATTCTTAACCGGTTTGATGATCGGTACGCTGCCTAAGATCTGGCCTTGGAAAGAGACCATCAGCTGGCGCACAAACTCAAAAGGTGAACAAGTTCCTCTGATTCAAGAAAACCTATCACCGTTTGATTTTGAAGCGGTAACCTCTCAGCCTTCTCAGTTGGTCATGGCGATTGTGATGATGTTTGCTGCGATTGCATTGGTTTTAGGCCTGGAGAAGTTCGCAGAGCGTAACGCTGACTAATCATTCAACGTATTTCTGGAACATGTTCAAAATGGATAGAACTTAGAAATACTAAGCTCACATATCTATTAAACAGACAAAAGCGAAGCCAATGGCTTCGCTTTTTTAGTTCTACCATACGCACAAAATTGCTTTTTGATACAAGCACGTATTGAGGGGTGTGATAACATCGCCGCTCTTATAAAATTAAATGAGAACACGACATGCACTCTGCATTAAAGGTTGCTGCTGTTGGGATCGCTCTCGTGGCAGGCTTTTATGGGCCGCAAGCAATTCAGCAATTTAAATCAGCGATGGAGCACTCAACTGCCGACGTCAGCTTGGATGATTACTGCATGCTTTCAACCACATCGTGTGAGCAGGAATCCATTTCAATGTCGCTTGACCGAGAAACCGCGCAACCTCTTCTACCCACAAAGATAAAGGTAGTTTGGGAAGGTGCTGCATCTGAGACACTGGTGTTATCGCTCACAGGTTTAGAAATGGAAATGGGATCAGCGCGTTTTCAATTAAAGAGCATTGGCAACAATACCTATGAAGGTGATGTGATTTTACCTGTATGTACTTTAGATAAAATGACATGGGTCGGTGAACTCACTGATGGTGTCGATACTGTAAACCCTGCAATAAGGATGGCAAGATGAGTAGAAATTGGTCGTTAGCATTGGTTGTCGCTTTTGTACTTGGCTTTGGTGTCAAAAGCTATCTTGATGGGCAAAACGAAGTTCAAGAACAACACGCTGCAAAACAAGAGTTCTCCGCAACGACTCTTTTCGGCAAAGACAACCAACCAACGGAAATCTTTGACCAAACCGATGACAGAATTCGTATCGTTTACTTCGGTTTCACACGTTGCCCGGATGTATGCCCCACTTCTTTGGCTATGTTGGCCGGAGCACTTAACCAAGTCTCTGATGAAGCAAAAGCCAAGATTCGCCCAATGTTTGTTTCTCTCGATCCTGAACGTGATGCCGCTGAAGCCTCGTATGAATACGCGCAATACTTCCACCCGATGATGGAAGGACTAAGTGGTCCATTGGATGTCACCACGACTCTGGCTCATAACTACGGCGTTATTTTCAGAAAGACCAAGCTTGAAGGTTCAGAGTTGGAATACACCCTAGACCACAGCTCATATTTTTATTTTTTAAAGCCCGACGGTACCTTGATTACCAAAGTACCGCACACGTTGACGCCAGCGCCAATTGTTGAGGCTATCAACAAGCTGACGCAGTAAAACGTAAAAACAAAGAACTTACTCAATAAAGTTCAAAAAAGTCAGGTCCCAGACCAAAAACATAAAAATTAAGGACAACAACATGAAGTTAAAAGCACTTGCTCTAGCAGGCTTATTGCTCACCCCTTTTGCTCAGGCTAGTAGCGATATTATGGTTCATGACGCGTACGCTCGTGCAACCCCGCCTTCAGCAGTGAACAGCGCGGTGTTCACGACTCTGATGAACCACAGCGATAAAGATCGCGCTATTGTTTCTGCAACAACACCTGCAGCAGGTAAAGTAGAACTTCATGATGTAATCATGGATGGCGATGTTATGAAAATGCGCCAAGTTCAAGAGATCACCATCCCTGCAAACGGTGAAGCGGTACTTAAACCTGGTAGCCTACACATCATGTTGTTCGACCTAGCAAGCAGCCTAAAAGAAGGTGATAAAATCGAGATGACACTGACTTTCGCCAATGGTGAAACGCAGACCTTCGATGCGCCGGTTAAGAAAGTGATGAGCGGCATGAAGAAGATGAATCA
The DNA here is from genome assembly GCF_041469805.1 of Vibrio sp. 10N.286.48.C11. Lineage (NCBI taxonomy): Bacteria > Pseudomonadati > Pseudomonadota > Gammaproteobacteria > Vibrionales > Vibrionaceae > Vibrio > Vibrio sp. 10N.286.48.C11. The sequence goes on from NZ_JBFRLK010000093.1 coordinate 39,252, forward strand.
CGATCATCATTAATCGTATTCACAATTGATAAAATAATTTAAGCCACGATGACTTCTCGCCATCGTGGCTTTTTGCTAAACTGAGCTCGCTTTTTATTCAAAGCCTGAACACATAAATAACCCAAGGAGAATAGAAGATGATTGTAATGAAAACACTAAAACTGGCAGTAAAAGTAACGCGTTAATTTGTTTGGTTAATCAAACTGAAATACCGATCGACCGACATCTCGTCATCCGTGACGACCGCACACTTTTACCCGGTTTACGATTGATCGCAAGTGATCAATATCTGCATGCCCAATAGCGCATGACTAAATCCGGGGTCCTATCTATTTGAATTCGACCCAAGCTCAAAACATTTTTGACGTCTCGACGCTTTTTAATCTCAGCAACTCTTTTTGGTCTCATTAACTCTTTTGATCTCATCAACAATAAGAGAGCTCACAAGAAGTTAATGCTCTCATAAGACTTTAATGCTCTTATAAAAAAGAAAGCTCGCACGTCTGGGTAAATAGACATGAATTCACAAAACGCATTTTCTCATCCAATGTCACTCCAACAGCTTGGATGGCAACCTGTATTTCAACAACAACTGACACTCGAAGACTATGATCATTCCGTCATTGCTCGCATTACCGCGCACCATCGCAGCGGCTATACGCTTGCGTCAGAACAAGGCGAAATCGTTCTACCCGTTCATCAAAACCAACCCGCAATGACGGTTGGCGACTGGGTGATATTAAACGCTGATTTACAATTCGACCGCTTACTTGAGCGTCAGTCTCTCTTCAGCCGTAAAGCAGCAGGCAGTCGTGTGGCAGAACAGTACATTTCAGCCAATATTGACACCGTATTTATCGTGGTTTCGTTAAATAACGACTTTAATCTAAGCCGCATCGAGCGCTATCTAGCACTCGCCAATGAAGCACAGGTTGAAGCGGTTATCGTACTTACCAAGAAAGACTTGTGTGACGACTACCAAGACAAAGTACAGCAAGTGCAAAGCTTAGACCCAATGCTGATGATCGAAGCCGTTAATAGCCTAGATCAAGACTCTACTCAAGTATTGTCACCTTGGTGTAAAACGGGCAAAACGGTGGCTTTGATGGGTTCGTCTGGTGTCGGGAAATCGACGCTGGTCAACTCGCTGCTTGGGGAGACTCAACAAGAAACGGGCGGTATTCGTGAAGACGACAGCAAAGGCCGTCATACAACCACGTCACGATCGCTCCACTTGCTAACGTCGGGCGGTTTATTGCTCGATACTCCCGGTATGCGAGAGTTACAACTCGCCGATTGTGCTGAAGGAGTAAGTGAAACTTTTTCTGATGTGGAAGAGTTAGCGATGCATTGTCGCTTTTCTGATTGCAGCCATGAGTCAGAACCAGGATGCACAATACGCAAGGCCATTGAAAGCGGTGAGCTTTCTGAAAGACGATTCTCTAACTATGAGAAGCTACTCAGAGAGCAAGCAAGAAATGGAGCCTCATTGGCAGAGCAGAGAGCGAACAGTAAACAGCTTTCTAAAATGTACAAAACCGTGCAGTCAGAGAGCCGTAATATCAAGAAATCGTCTAAATAGCCGATTATTGGATTAGGTTTACAACACGTAAATAAGCCCTATGTCCCTATCGCGTATTAGCTCATTAATTCATGAGCTCTTTAATGCATTGGGCTGGGGCTTTTTTGTATCAGCGAGGCTTCTTTGTATTAACAGGTCTTCTTTGTATCAATAGGAATTCGATGAGATCATTTCTGCACACAATGATCTTGCTAATCGACTCTGACGACACCAGAGCCAGAACATTGACCCGAATGAGTATTATCATGCAGATTTATATCTCAACAAGAGTACAAAAATTTAACATTTAGCTCTAAAAACACCACGTAGCGCAAACAATCACCCTAAAAGTAAACTATTCCTAGACACCCTCTTAGATCCCGCTAATATGACCGCCCATTCCACTAGTGTATAGTTGGATTTGGTACAACTTTATAAAAAAATACATCACTATAATAAATTAACAATTGCAGGTATTTTATGCAAAATCACAACATGCTCGCCCGCATCGCTCGTGGAAATCTCGTTCTACAGATCCTTGCTGGTATTGTTTTCGGTGTCGTTCTCGCCATGGTTTCTCCTTCAGCAGCTCAAGATGCAGGCCTATTAGGTAGTCTGTTTGTTGGTGCTCTGAAAGCTGTTGCCCCAATTTTAGTATTCATTCTTGTTGCAGCTTCTATCGCAAACCAAAAGAAAGGTCAGCATACTCATATGCGTCCAATCATTGTGCTTTACCTGATTGGTACGTTCTCTGCAGCACTGACTGCTGTAGTACTGAGCTTCATGTTCCCAACCACTTTGACACTGGTTGCTGGCGCTGAAGGTGCTAACCCTCCTCAAGGTATTGCAGAAGTTCTTCATACGCTTCTATTCAAGCTTGTAGATAACCCAGTTAGCGCACTAATGAACGCTAACTACATCGGTATTCTTGCTTGGGCTATCGGCCTTGGTCTTGCACTGCACCACGCATCTGCAACAACCAAAGCGGTTTTCGAAGACCTTAGCCACAGTGTTTCACACATTGTTCGCTTCATTATTCGTCTTGCGCCATTCGGTATCTTCGGCCTTGTTTCGACTACATTCGCAACAACGGGCTTCGATGCACTAGCAAGCTACGGTCAACTGCTAGCGGTTCTACTAAGCTCAATGCTGATCATTGCTCTTGTCGTTAACCCACTGCTTGTCTTTGTAAAGACAAAACAGAACCCATACCCACTTGTACTGCAATGTATTCGTGAATCTGGTGTAACGGCATTCTTCACTCGTTCAAGCGCTGCAAACATCCCAGTGAACATGAACCTTTGTAAGAAGCTAGAGCTAGATGAAGATACTTACTCTGTATCAATCCCTCTAGGCGCAACCATCAACATGGCGGGTGCTGCAATCACCATCACTGTGTTAACGCTTGCAGCTGTACACACAATGGGTATTGAGATTGATATCTTCACTGCGATTCTACTAAGCCTTGTTGCTGCAATTTCAGCATGTGGCGCATCAGGCGTTGCCGGTGGTTCACTGCTACTGATTCCTCTAGCTTGTGGCCTATTCGGTATATCAAACGATGTAGCGATGCAGGTTGTAGCGGTTGGTTTCATCATTGGTGTGATTCAAGATTCGGCTGAAACAGCACTTAACAGCTCAACTGACGTAGTGTTCACTGCGGCTGTATGTAAAGCTGAGCAAAACAAAGCTTAACAGCTCTTGGGTATTAGGCTTTAGCTCTAAGCTCTAAGCTCTAAAAGCAAATAGCACACAAATAAAAAGGGAAGCATTCGCTTCCCTTTTTTGTTGTCTTGGTTTTCTAGATTACGGTTAGAAGCTATATAGGTTTATAGATTTATAGCTTCAGTCATTTTTGTCTAACTCATCAAAGCTAACCAACACGTTTTAGTGGTTGCTTTTCCAGCTTGGATCCACGGCTGCCTGACTGAAGTCTAGAGGGTCACTATTTGGGGTCGCTTGTCTCTCTGTTGATGCTTGCTCGGAATTAGGTTGTTGGCTGTAATCAACATTCGTATCTTGAGCACTCGCCGTTTGAGTATCTAGATGGCTCGCATCTACTTTTAATGCCTCACCTTCTTCATCAGACGCTTCTTTCACTTTCTTAGGGATCGGTATATTGCGCTTGTAGAGCTTATTGAGCGCTTTAATGATTGAATGCTTAGTGATCGCTTCTTGAGTCAACTTAGTCATGATCGGCTTAGTCAGAGCTTGTAAGCCCACGACGGCATCGACACCCAGTTCACCACCAACTTTATCCCGCAAATGCTTCGCTTCTGAGTAGCCAAAATGAGCAGACAAAAATAGCCAGATATAAGCAATCGCGTTGCCGTGTTCACCATGGTCAATCCAAGCTTCGCCAGCTCTAAACATGGCTTCTGCACTGTTCTTTTCTGCGGCAGTTTCAAACCAGTACACCGCTTCGCCGTGATTCGGTTCAACACCAACACCGTTCAAATAGCTCATACCCAGTTTGATCTTGCCGTCTAGGTTGTTTTTTTCAGCGGCCTTTTGGTACCACTCGACAGAGCTTTCAGCCGAGTAATCTGGATTCTCTTTGTCTAGGCACCAGTCACCCATGAATAGCATCGCTTCGGTATTACCACCAGCGGCAGACTCTTCAATATAGGTGTAGCCTTTGGGGATGTTCTTCACGGTCCCACGTCCATGAACCAGGGCTTTACCCATCTCAAATTTCGCCGACATATCGTTATCTAAGGCAGAGATCGCAAGCTGCCAAAAGTTGGCTTGTTCTCTCAAGATCAGATCTTCTTTGCGCTTCATACTTAAGCGAACAATGCCGTACATGCCGTTGACGTTATCCAAATGCGCCGCTTTATCGTACCAATATAACGCTTCCTTGATATTGTTACGTTCAGCCTCTTTCGCTAAATATAGAATCGACGGGACATGCCCTGTTTCTGCTTTAAAGTGGCGCTCTTTTTGCTCTTGGATACGTGCTTTTTCAATCGCCTTTCGGTAAGCGACAGCTCGCGCTTTACGTTCTTGTTCCAAGCGCTGCTTTCTTAGTGATAAAGAAATCAGCCACACAGCAACAAGTATTAACGAAAGAGCGGTCGCACCAATTGCGATTCCCATTGTACTCATAAAATATTTAACCTAACTCGGCAGATACAAGACTCGACGTTGAGAGTGTGTTCTACCCATAGTGAATGTTATGTTTCGAATTACAGGGAAAAGTGCAGTTACTGGCACGTTCCGCCTTAAAATGAACTTAGTTCAGTATCTCAGGATTACATTGCGATAAGAAGCCTAGGAGGTTCAATCCGTATGCAGTCCATAGACGATGTGATCTTGCTTCAATATAGATAAATTATGAAGGCTGCCTTTCATCAGGAAAGTCCTAAAGCTTGGTGACGAAATTGATGTTTTTCCCATCAACAATTTCGTGCAACTGCCGTACAACTCTCTTACAGGAATAGCTCTATACCTAGGTCAATTGACCGTATATGTAAGCCAACTCGGCAACCGTCTTCGCTGAGAATTTCTTCATCAAGCTTGCTCGGTGTACTTCCACTGTTCTCATGGCAATGCACAATTCATCGGCTATTTTCTGGTTACGCTTACCGTCGATAATTTGTTTGAGGATGTCTATCTCACGCTCGGTTAACGACGCGTACGCTTGGCGATACACATTCATGTGTAAGTGCTTTTCTGAAGCGTCCAAACCTTGCTTGATCGCCTCAGCTAACTCATTACCTTTAACTGGCTTTTGAAAGAAGTTCACCGCACCGGCTTGCAATGCCTCGACCGCCATTGGTACATCACCGTGACCCGTCAGATAGATCACCGACAGTGGGCTCTGCGCCTTCACCATCAACTCATGAACTTGCTGCCCTCTCATTTCGGGCATTCTACTATCCAATACCACGCATCCTGGAACACTCAGATCCACGGCATCCAAAAAGCTCGGGCCATCTTCATAGGCTGTCACCTTGAAATCGTGCTCTTCCAATAAGAACACCAATGAGTCACGCATCGACTCATCGTCATCAACCACATAGACCGGCAACGTTTGATGAAGTTCAGGCATAACAAGATTCCTTATGAGTCATTTGAAATAGAGGAAGGCAGTGTCACCGCGACATGACAACCATGAGGAGTCAGTGAAGTGATGCTCATTTTGCCACTGTGGTCTTCAATCACATCTTGGCAAATCGCAAGCCCTAACCCCAAGCCGTTTTCTTTGCTACTCACAAAGGCTTGAGTGACTTGTTGCTCGGTAAAATCTAAACCGGTGCCGTTATCGATAACCGACAGCATCATTTTATCCGGTTGATACTCGGTAATCACTTTAATTGTCGATGGTTCGTTGTTTTTGTTACCAATATCAGACGTAGCGCTTTGTTCGCGATGCATCTGAGCATTACACGCATCAGTCGCATTGTTGATCAAATTTACAACCACCTGCTGCAGTCCGACAGGGTCAACATGTAGCTTGATAGGTGTACCCACAACATAACGTTCAATGGTTATCTTGTGTTTATGTAATCGAAATTGCAGTAGCTCGATGGTATCTGTAAGAAGCGCTTCTATATCAATTTGAGATTTATCTGATGAGCGCTTTTTGATCATGTTTCTTAAGCGTTGGATAATCGCATCAGCACGGTCCACTTGCGACTGGATCTTCTCAAATACAGGCTCTATGTCAGTCAGCGGTTTGTTCTTCGAAATCCGCAGTAAACCACCTTCGCTATAATTCCTAATGGCTGCCAGAGGCTGATTGATCTCGTGTGCCAAGCTACTCCCTAGTTCACCAACTACCGCGATACGCTGTGAGTGCTCTAGTTGTTCACTCTTACTTTTCAGCTTATACAGCGTCGCTTCTAGTTGCTTTTTGCTGCGACTGAATTTGTATTCTAGCCAGAAATGGTAAGCATTTAGAGACACGACAAGAATAAAGAACGCCCATGCCCACTGTTGATTGTACTTGAGCCAGATTAACGCTTCTTTCCACCAAGGTTGTTGTAGTGGATGCATGTCGAGTTGTTGATATAGCTTATCGATCGACAGCAGGCTTGTCGGTGACGTCCAGCCCGATGCATTCGCTGCAATGGCTGGCGCACTGCTTTTTGGCATAGCAAATAACACCTGACTCATTTGTTTCGCCAGTGCCGAAGACGCTCGCTCTGTTTTGGCAAACGACCAGTTAGGGTACAACGGCGTAGACACCTGACATTGGAACCCTTCTGGTGCTTGATTCTCGATAACACGATATTGACCCGCCACCAGCAAACCTTCGCTGATCATGCTCTCGACCAAACACGCAGGCACCACCGCAGCTTCAATGTGTCCTTCACGCAGTTGATACAAGCTAGCATCAATAGGGAAACCTAAGAACTGAGTATTAGAGAAAAAGTGGTTGGGATTAAGCCCTTGTTGCATCACTTGGTAACGCATAGTGAGGTAACCACCAAAAGCATTTTCAGAGACTGCCGCAATCGGCTTACCGCTAAGTTGTTCGAGAGAGATATAAGGCGACATTCTTCTCACCACCAAGGCGGAACCAATGCTGCGTGTATTACTGGTGCCTTGAGCTTCAAAGTTATGACTGGTCATGGTTGCCATCCAAGAAAGCGCATACTGGCGTCCTAATCGAACCGCCTGACCGGGGTTGGTGATAACAAAATCAACAGTCACATCTTTTACCGCTTCGGCCATCTCTTCCAAGTTGAAAGGCTTGAGAACAAAGTGTTTTCCGGGAGTGCGCTCAGACAACCAATCCATTGTCGGCTGCCAACGCTGTTGAGCGGAAAGCTTACCTCGAGTCGCCAACACGCCAACCTCTATGATTTGCTCAGACTCAACAGTGTTTGTCGTTGCAATCTCTTGCTCCGATTGAGCCGCTAAACACGCGCCTGCGGTTAGGCTCAACCAACAAAGGCCAACGATTGTCATTAGGTTTCTGACTGTCACTGAAATCTCTTTCTCCAAACGGACTGTTTATTCAATTTATTCTCGATTCATTTTATGTCAGCGGCGTGTTTCGCGCTTAGCTCATGCGTGAGCGCCTTAAATAAGCCTCTAAAACAAAGCATAACAGCTAGATTGGTAAAACCACATTTGTTCTAGATCAACTTTGATCTGGGTATGTGGAAATCCACAATACCCCGTGAACAGTCAAAATCTGACAATAAGCCCAACAGATAGAATACCCATTTATAGGTACCAACATGGACTCATTGAAAAGACGGTTTCTCAGCCAATTCGGCAAGGTTTCCGCTGGTGCTGCGCTCATTCCCATTGCCGGGATCAACACCGCAGTCGCAAGCACAGCCATTCGCAATAACAACCAACCTGACCGCAAAGGCGAAATAGGTAAACGCTACGCCATGGCGATTGATTTACGTAAGTGCGTTGGCTGTCAGGCGTGCACTGTTGGCTGTAGCGTTGAAAACCAAGTACCAATTGGCCAGTTCAGAACCACCGTAAAACAGTATGAAGTCTCCCTTGATGATGGTTCGACGGCTCAACAAGACGTGAAATCTTTCATGTTACCTCGCCTCTGTAATCACTGTGACAACGCTCCCTGCATCAAGGTTTGTCCAGTTCAAGCGACCTTCCAACGCGAAGACGGCATTGTCATGGTCGACAATGAACGCTGCGTAGCCTGTGCTTACTGTGTTCAAGCTTGTCCTTACGATGCTCGTTTCATTAATAACGACACCCTTACCGCAGACAAATGCACCTTCTGTGCACACCGCCTTGAAGACGGCTTGCTGCCCGCCTGTGTAGAAACCTGTGTTGGTGGTGCGCGTGTCATTGGTGACCTTAAAGATCCAAACAGCGAAATTAACCGCCTGCTCAATGAAAACCAAGACGACATCAAGGTGCTTAAACCAGAGCAGAACACCAACCCCCATGTTTTCTATATCGGCATGAACGAGCGATTCGTTAGCCACATTGAAGGTCAGCCTGCGATTTATGATCCCGCCGCCATCGATAACTCATCCTCTAGCCAACAAGAATTGGCAATCGCGACACAAGGCAAACAAGGAGAGACAGCATGAATATCACTGAGGTGTTAGTTCCCGCTCAAGAGATCGCTTGGCTACCGTGGGCGGTTCAATATTTCTTCTACATTGGTTCAGCTTACGCAGCGGCTATTCTGTTCTTGATTTCACTTATATTCAAAAACTCAACCAGCCATCAATTCCGTTCTGCCCTTGTGCTTGTGATGGCCATCGGCGCGATTGTTGGGCCATTAGCATTAACCGGTGATTTGCACCAACCGGGACGTGCTTGGCACTTCTATGCTCACATTACGCCTTGGTCATGGATGTCGTTAGGCTCTCTATTCCTACCTTTGTTCTCTGGTCTGGCTGTTGCGACAGCTTGGGTTTACCTGCGTGACGACATCGCACAGCTCAAAGAGAGTGAAAACCCACTTCTAAAACGCCTGTCTTGGTTAACACTGGGTCATTGGCAGGTATCGAAAAAAGTGATGATTGCATTAGCCGCTGCAACTGCGTTATCAGGGCTAAGCATCGCGCTTTATACAGGTGCAGAGATTGCGATTTTGGCGAGCCGACCGCTTTGGCATCAACCGGCTTCTCCGCTGCTTTGGTTTACGACAGCGTTCTTTGCTGCAACGGGTTTAACCCTATTGATTTGGGCTCTACTGCCTTCAAGCAAGCCAAGCTTAAAACCAACAGACCTCGCTCTAGTACAAAGAACCATTACCTTAACGGGTGGCCTTGCCATCATTCTTACGTCGATTTGGGCATCTAACCATGGTCACTTCAGCCTGTATGAGAACGACGCTTGGGGCATCAATTTAGGCATCATGACCACCAGCATTTTGCTGTGCATGATCTTGGTTCTACCACTGCAACGCCTATCGCAAAGTAAGCTAGGAATTGTCTGTGTTGCGCTTGCGACCATCGTTTCAGCATGGGCGGTACGTTGGGTCACCATGATGGAAGTTCAAACCATTCCCCGTTTTGATGTGGGTCCATTCCCTTATGAATTACCAATGGGTAGTGCTGGGTTACTTGGCATCGTTGGCATGTGCGGCCTTTGGCTAGCACTTGCGTTGTTCACCTCTGAAATCGTGTCTGCTGGATCGTCAAGAACAACTGGCTCTGCGACAAAGACAGCATCTAAGCCAAACCAAAACACATCATCACCACTTAACCGCTCACATAGCTTGTAGTCTGAGGAATCATCATGGATAACAAACGTCGTCAATTTTTGAAAACAGGCCTTGCTGCCGGTGGTGTTGGAGCTTTTGCCGCAGGTTATGCGACAACCACAAAGCACATGGTTCACGGTGCTATCGATGGCACCGCAGGTAAGAAAACCAATCACATCCATCACGGTAATTCGTTAGAGACGGAATACAGAGTCGATGAGCAAGGTAAGATCTCACCGAATCCGAACCAACGCGTGGCACCATCAATGTGTTTTGGTTGCTGGACACTGTGTGGCTTGCGTGTACGTATCGATAATCGCAATGACGAGATCTTACGTATCTCGGGCAACCCGTATCACCCACTATCAAGCGACCAACAGATCCCGTTCAAAACACCGGTAAAAGACGCCTACATTGGCTTGTCTGGTGAATCCGGTATCCATAACCGTTCGACAGCCTGCGCACGCGGTAACGGCATGTTAGAGATTCAAAACAGTCCATACCGAATCACTCAACCGCTCAAACGCGTTGGTAAACGTGGTGAAGGTAAGTGGGAGCCAATCAGCTACGAACAACTTATCTCTGAGATCACCGAAGGCGGTGACTTATTCGGAGAGGGCGAAGTGGAAGGCTTACGATCGATTCGCGACATCGAAACACCACTCGATCCAAACAACCCTGAATACGGACCAAAAGCCAACCAACTGCTTGTGACCAATGCCGGTAATGAAGGGCGTGACGATATCTTGAAGCGCTTTGCATTTAACAGCTACGGCACTCGCAACTTTGGTCATCACGGTTCTTACTGTGGCTACGCGTTCCGCGCAGGTTCAGGTGCGATCATGAATGATCTAGACAAATTTTCGCACTTAAAGCCTGACTTCAATAACGCAGAGTTCATTCTTTTCATCGGTATGTCTCCGGCTCAAGCGGGTAACCCGTTTAAGCGCCAAGCAAGACAACTGGCTGAGGCTCGTACCAACGGAAAACTGAGCTACACCATAGTGACGCCGAGCCTTCCTGCAGGATCATCAAGCCTTGCAGCGGGCGACCGCAACAACTGGCTACCGATCAAACCGGGCACCGATTCAGCATTAGTTCTTGGCATGATCCAATGGATCATCGAAAACCAACGCTACAATCACGACTTCTTGTCTCGCCCAAGCGCACAAGCGATGCAAAAAGCAGGCACCACGCATTGGTGTAATGCTTCACACCTAGTGATCAGTGACGAGTCGCACCCACAAAATGGGCGTATGCTTCGTGCATCGGATATAGGGTTGCTAGAAACAGGCGAACCGATGTCTGACGATGACGGATTTATCGCACTTAATGTGACAACGTCACTGTTATCATCACATATTCAGGTGAATGAAGCGGCTTTGTTCGTCGATCAAGACGTAGAAATCAATGGTCAGACTGTTCGTGTTAAGTCTTCCCTACAAAGATTGAAAGAAGAAGCCTTCAAATATGACCTTGCTTACTACAGCGGGCAGTGTGAAATCCCACAAGACCAGATTATTGCGTTGGCAAAACGCTTCACCAGCTACGGTACAAAAGCAGTCGTGGATACTCACGGTGGCAACATGCACACCAACGGCTTCTACAACTCGTTCTCTATTCTGATGCTAAACGCGCTGATCGGTAACATCAACGCGAAAGGTGGCGCGATGGCGAAAGCGGGCGGCTACCCAACTTCGGTTGCAGGTCCACGTTACGACTTTACCAAGTTCAAGGGTAAGACTAAGCCTCAAGGTGTATTCTTGTCCCGCAGCAAGTTCCCGTATCAAAAAACCAGCGAATACAAACGTCGCGTTGCCGCAGGTGAGTCACCTTACCCGACACGCGCTCCGTGGTACCCAATCTCAGCGCCGCTGTTAACCGAGCACTTATCAGCTGCTATTGATGGCTATCCTTACCGCGCAAAGGCATGGATCAACCACATGGCGAACCCACTTTATGGTGTTCCGGGTTTAAACAACTTGCTGGGTGAAAAGCTTAAGGATCCAAAACAGCTTGGCTTGATCGTCTCTATCGATGCCTTCATCAATGAAACGACTGCCTTATCGGATTACCTAGTGCCAGACACGGTGACCTACGAAAGCTGGGGCATGGCAACCCCGTGGCATGGCGTCGCGACCAAAGCGATCACTGCTCGCTGGCCGATTGTTGAGCCTAAAACCTCACGCACTCAAGACGGGCGCGCCATCAACCTAGAGAACTTCTTTATTGATGTGGCGAAAACTCTGGGCTTAGGTGGCTTTGGCGATAACGTAATCAAAGACAACCAAGGTAACTGGCACGGTATTCATAGCGCTGAAGACTTCTACCTGCGCTCGGCTGCTAACTTGGCGTTCGTAAAAGGTGGCGTGCCGAATGTAGACGCCGAAGATATCGTTTGGTCTGGTCTAGAACGCCTAGTGCCTGTGATGAACAAAACGCTTAAACCAGAAGAGATGCTCAAAGTGGCGTATATCTTTGCGCGTGGCGGTCGTTTCGAAGACGCAACCAATGCCTACACCAATGAAACCATGAAGTACAAATGGACCAAACCACTGGCTATTTGGAATGAAAAGCTTGGTACCTCTCGCAACACCATCAGTGGCGAGCAGTACATGGGTTGCCCTACATGGTATCCACAAAAACTCGCAGACGGCACACCTTTAGCAGAGCAGTTCCCGACCAAAGATTGGCCATTTACTCTGACCAACTTTAAATCCAACATTCACAGTGCGGTGTCTAACTTATCACCACGCTTAGAGTCGATCAAAGGAGTGAACCCAGTTTACATTCACCCGCAAGACGCCTCTTCTGCTGGTATCAAAACAGGCGACGTATTTGCCATTGAAACACCGAGTTCAACCACACACGCGTTGGCGATGGTGATTGATGGCATCAAACAAGGCACATTAGGCTTTGGACACAAAGAGCTCGGTGAACGCGCACACTGGATTGGTGACGCACAACAACCAGTGAAGATGAAGTCGAACGATGGCGTTAACATCAATGATATAGGCTTGATTGACCCGACGAGAGAAGGCAAAGGCGTCATGTTAGATTGGGTTGTAGGAGCAGCAGCCAGACAAGCGCTTCCGGCTAAGATCTACAAGGTCTAGCTTAAACTCAGCAAGCTATAACTTAATCACTGATTCAAAACACTTCCTTATCTGATTTGCAGATGAGAACACAACAGGGCAACTTCGTCATTCGAAGTTGCTCTGCTTTTTCGTCCCCTTGATCTAGAAAAGCAGCCTATTTGGATAAACGTCCAATCTACATAAAGTACCCAATCTAGATAAAGCATCCGCTCTAGATAGAGTAATCAACCCAAAGCCATTAGGTAATCTTCATTTCACCACAACTTTTTTAGCCCGCATCCATAAAGCAGCTATGCTTATACAATCGGTGCCATAAAAGAGCCTTAACAAGCAGTTATACCGAGGCGAACATGGCAGTTCCCTTGCATTTCATAAACGGCAATTGGATCAACCTATAGAAGTTCACATCAATACCATTATGGTAACTGAGGTTATTAATGTGAGACTCACCTCAAGTTCCAAGTGAATTAATGTGGAAATCCACAATAGCGCGAACAACCAATTATGTCGAAAATGCGTGCATTACAACCAATAGCGACGCCTCATGACTAAGCTGACAATTAAAACTCAAACTCTAACGCTTTGCATCGCTGCTCTAGGAAGCCTTTCTTTATCCGCTTTTGCACAAGCAGCACCCAATCCAATGCCAGAAGCCGCAGAAACTTGTAGCGGCTGCCATCAAGCCGACGGTAAAGGCATGCCCAACATTGCCCCTATGCTTGCAGGGCTCAATGCTGACTATCTAGAACATCAACTGGTTCTGTTCTCAAGTGGTGAGCGTCAAAGCGCGATCATGAAGGGAATGGCTGACGGTGTATCTGATCCCGCTGTTCGTCGTGAGGTCGCAGAATACTTTGCATCACTACCTTCATACGAATTTACCGATTTAGAGCAGCGCGGCTCACAAGCCGATATCGATAACCCGTATCGTAAACTTGTATTCCAAGGTGATTGGGATCGAAACATTCCTGCTTGTGCTACCTGTCATGGACCAAGTGGTATGGGCGTAGACAAATTTCCTCGCCTAGCAAGCCAGCATGCCGACTACATTCAGACTCAGCTCAACGCTTGGAAAAACGGCACTCGTAAGGGTGATAATTTAAACATGATGGGCAATATCGCCGGCAAGTTGACCGACGATGAGATCAAAAACCTCTCTTACTACTTCGCATCTTTCCGATACTAAAGGGCTCGCATGAAAACATTATTTCTAATTACCGCAACCCTTGCCTCTGGAATGGCTTATGCCGAAGGTGAGTTACCCGATCGCCAAACCGAACTGCCCGCCGTTGAAAAACCACAAGATAATAAATATCTGGTGCCACGCGACTTGGTAGATATTCCTGATGGGGAATTTGGTGACAAAGTAAAACTGGGCTATTCCCTGTTTGTCGATTCACAACAGATGCGTGGTACGTTCGTCGGCAATGAACAAAACTGTGTCAACTGCCACATGCAAGCGGGCATGAAGCCTAACGCTGCCCCTCTTTGGGGTGCGTACATGGCCTACCCTGCGTATCGTTCTAAGAATGACAAGGTAAACAGCTACGCAGAACGTATCCAAGGTTGCTTCACCTACTCAATGAATGGTCTGCCACCGGCTGAGGGTTCAAAAGAGATGGTCGCACTGACGGCGTATTCATACTGGCTGGCGATGGGCGGCATCTTAGACAAGAACGGCATGCAAGATACACCCGTTCCTGAGATTAGCGATGCCGACTTACAAGTCGGTGGTAAAGCGGAAAGCTTCCCTCTCCCTGAAGAGCTGTTAAGCAAATACCCAATCGATGGCCGCAGTAAGTTGGCAGGGCGTGGCTATCCTAAGATTGATAATCCTGAACAAGAGCCATCGATAGCGCGTGGTGAAAAGGTTTACCAAACCAACTGCCAAACCTGTCATGGTCAAAATGGTGAAGGCATTAAAGGATCAGACGGCCGTTCATACTTCCCACCACTGTGGGGGGAAAATGCGTATAACTGGGGCGCAGGTATGCACCGTGTAAATACAGCAGCTTACTTCATCTACGAAAATATGCCGCTTGGAAAGAGCCAACAGCTTTCAATTCAGGATGCATGGGATGTAGCTGCATTTGTGAATAGTCATGAACGCCCACAAGATCCTCGATACAAGGGTGATGTTGCTAGCAATGCTAAGCGCTACCACAATCACCAAGGTTACTATGGCAAAGAAGTTGATGGTCATGTACTAGGTACCAAAGCTTATCCGAGTGGTAAAGAAGTGATTCATGAGCATTAATAGGTATTAGTGAATATGAGCCGTTCACGCCAGCTATAGCTAAGCTTTACATTGTAAATCAGTGATAGCCGGAACAATTAAAAAGGAGCCAGATCGTTCGACGTTCTGGCTCCTTTTTTATGTTTGAACGATTAGAGATTCAGCTAATCTTGCTGCATCTTTTCCCAAATGGTCGGAGAGCCAATATAGTCTTGAACCGTAGTGATGAATTCTTTGACTAGTTTGGTTTGCTTACGGTGCGGATAGACAGCGTAGATTGCGGTATCAATCGTAGAGATCGGATAATCCGGCAGTAAAGTGACCAAGCCAAGTTCTTTCATTGAGGCATACAGGTTTGATTGATCAAGGAAGCCATAACCTAGACCATCTTTCACACAAGACACCATAGTACGAACATCACTCACCTTATAGTTGCCACGAATCGTTAGGCTCTGGAAGGTATTACCTCCCGGCTCTTCACTAATGCGCAGATGGTCGACCGTCATATCACCATTGGTATAAATCACCGCAGGTAGAGCGAGTAGATCTTGTGGCGTTTTCGGTTCACCGTGCTGCTTCACAAAATCGTTTGACGCGACCAACATGAAATTACTGTCGGCAATCTTCTTGGCAATCAAATTCGATTCAACAAGCTTACTGAAGCGAAACGCGATATCAAACTGCCCTGCAATGATATTGGCGATCTTATCGTCTAGTGAAAGTACGATCTGAACATCTGGGTACTTTCTCATGAACTGAGTGATGATAGGTTGCAGATATTGCTGCCCAAAATAGATCGGTGAAGTAATTCGTAGCACGCCTTTTGGCTCTGACTGGTATGAATCTGCAATGCCTTGAATCTGATTGATGGTGTCTTTCAGTACATAGGTTTGTGCGAGAATATCTTCCCCTGCCGACGTCAACGAAAACGAGCGTGTAGAGCGGTTCAGCAGCTGAACACCTAAATCTTGCTCGAGCTTTTTGATCTGTTTAGAGAGTGATGAGTTGTCCATATCATGTAAGGTTGCCGCTTTGGTAAACGACCCTTGTTGAACCACATCTAAGAACAATAACAACTGATTGGTATTTGGCACTGCGCCTCTCCTGAAATAAAACTCGACTAGCGTTCGTCTTTAGGGGTATCCATCACAACCATAGTCGTAATAGATTGCACCTGAGCACATTCCCCAAGCACATCGGCATGAAACTTCTTATAGCCCGGTAGATCTTTGGTTTCTACCCTTAGCAAGTACTCGTTGGCACCGGTAATGTTGTGGCACTCCACCACCTCTTTTTCCATACTGACATGCTGTTCAAACTCTAGTTGAGCCGCTTTGCTGTGGCTCGATAAACCAATCGAAACGTAAGCAATAAAGCCAACGCCCATCAGGCCATTATCCAGAACTGCACGGTAACCTTGAATGATCCCTTTACGCTCGAGATCTTGTACTCGCCTTAAGGTCGCTGAAGCCGACAAACCAATTCGTTCAGAGAGCTCAATATTGGAGATTCTGCCGTCCAATTTAAGCTCTTGCAATATCCTTTCGTCAAATCTATCCATAAGTACTTATTATTGTGCATTTAGTGATAATAGAGGAAATAAAAGCACATAATTGCCTCACTTTCCACCTACTATGTTTCTCAACACGTGAAAGTCATGACCGGTCAGTCACTTCGTTCATTTTTTGCTGGAGAACCATAATGCCTTTAGAACAACTTAGCGCACTTGCCTTGTTTGCGTTCGTCTCGACCTTCACACCAGGTCCAAATAACATCATGCTCATGACATCAGGAGCAAATGTTGGCTTTGCCCGTACTATTCCACACATGCTTGGCATTGCTCTAGGGTTTGCAGCCATGTTGCTGCTGGTTGGCTTCGGTTTAATGGGCATTTTCAACGCGTACCCAGTTACTCACCAAATACTGAAATACCTGAGCCTTGCTTACCTCGTGTACCTTGCAATCAAGATAGCATTGAGCGGCAAAGCGAAAAGTACTGAAGCTTTTAAACCAATGACCTTCCTCGGCGCTGCCAGTTTTCAGTGGGTGAACCCTAAAGGTTGGTCAATGGCGCTAACTGCGATTTCAGTTTATAGCAGCGGCAGTTCATGGTGGGAGCTTGCAATCATCGCAGGTATCTTCACGCTAGCCAACTTGCCTTCTGTGACCTTCTGGACGGCAGCAGGCAAGCAACTACAACACTGGTTAACAACACCAGTCCGCATTAAAAGCTTCAACTACGGTATGGCTGGCTTGCTTCTAGCATCGACCATTCCGATGCTCTAGTCGAATAACTTCTGTATTTTAACGGTTGGTACTCCTGTGCTAACCGTTATTCTCTTTATAAATAACCCACAAGTTCACTAAGCCAACGACCAAACATCGTCTGCCCGCTCGGCGTTAACGTCCACACAAACGCCGCAACATTCACTGCCACTGTCACCCAATATATGGCTCTGAACGGCTGCTTCTGCGTTTTATGACGCAGCTTATCTTGAGCAATCAACGCCCCTAGCCAGCCACCAGCAACAGAAAAAATATGCAGAGTTTTCTCTGGCACACGCCAATTGCCATTGATCGCTGCTCGCTTGTCCTTAGCGTACACAAAAAACGTCACGAAACCGATAACCAAATACCACACCAACAGCGCTTTAGAACTTTCCGCAAACAACACAGACACCGCCACCAGAACCAAATAAGTGATAACGATTTGAATAGATGAAGACAACATGACTCCTTTTGAGCAACAGCTCACATACTGTAGCAATTACGCCCTGTAGATTTTGATAAGGATGAGTAAGGCATATTGTAATTCGGTTAGCCTGTAAAGAATAAACAAGCCCTTTCATCCCTACATAACATGATGGAAGTTAAAGGAATTATAAATATGTACAACCAAAAGTACGCCATCTACCAAGTTTTTACGCGTTTATTTGGCAATAAAAACACCCAACATGTTCCGTGGGGCACAATCGAGCAAAATGGCGTCGGCAAGTTCAATGACTTTACAGACAAAGCGCTATCGGAAATCCGCAAACTCGGCATTACGCATATTTGGTATACCGGAGTGCCACATCACGCCGTCATCAATGATTACAAACACATCGGGATTTCAGACGATCACCCGAGCGTAGTAAAGGGACGCGCAGGCTCACCTTATGCAGTCAAAGACTATTACTCAGTGAACCCAGACCTCGCTGAGAACCCTGAGCGCCGTGTAGAAGAATTTGAGGCACTAATCAAAAGGAGCCACAACAACGGTTTAAAAGTGATCCTCGATATCGTACCGAATCACGTTGCGCGTCATTATCAAGGCTTAAATAACCCAGAGGGAGTCAGTGACTTTGGTGCTCAAGATGACACTACACTGGAATACCACAGAGACAATAACTTCTACTACATCCCCAACAGCACCTTTGAACTGCCAGATATAGAGCCAGCCTTTACCCCGCTAGGTGGTGAACAGCACCCTAGCCTAAGCTCCCCGTTTATAGAGGCGCCAGCCAAATGGACGGGCAATGGATCACGCTTAGCTAAGCCTAATTTCGACGATTGGTATGAAACCGTAAAGATTAATTACGGTGTGCGCCCTGACGGTTCAAAAGATTTCCCTGAACTACCCAAAGACTATGCCCAACGCGATTACCGAGAGCATCACCAATTCTGGGAATCAGTCGCTGTGCCTAGCTCTTGGGTGAAATTTCGAGACATCGCCTTGTTCTGGTTAGACAAAGGCGTTGATGGATTCCGTTACGATATGGCTGAAATGGTGCCAGTTGAGTTTTGGAGCTACCTAAACTCATCAATAAAGATGAAAAACCAAGATGCCTTTCTGATGGCAGAGGTGTATCAGCCGGACTTATACCGCGACTACATACATCTCGGCAAAATGGACTACCTCTATGACAAGGTAGATCTGTACGACTGCCTCAAAGCCATCATGCAAGGCAAGGCTTCAACGGCAATCATCCCTGAAATTCAACATCAAATGATGGATATTGAACATCACATGCTGCACTTCTTGGATAATCACGATGAGCAACGCATCGCTTCTCCCGAGTTTGTTGGCAATCCACATATAGTAAAGCCTGCGATGCTAATCAGCGCGTTATTGAGCAGTTCTCCAACCATGATCTACTTTGGGCAAGAAGTCGGAGAACCCGGTGCAGAGAATGCAGGCTTTGGACAGCCCTCACGAACTTCCATATTTGACTACATTGGCGTCCCACAACACCAAAAGTGGATGAATGATGGTGCGTTCGATGGTGAGTTACTAAACAATATCGAAAAGCAACTGCGTCACTTCTATCAAAAGGTAATGAACTTTTCGCTTGAGCACTCTTCAATGATGGGGCTGTACCTAGACTTACACCAGAGCAATAATTTGAGTGATTCGGTTTACGCATTTCTGCGCTATAACGAACAAGAGCTGACCATCGTTGCTGCAAATTTCAACCAACATGCCACTGAGAATATTCACTTAAAGGTTCCAAGTGATGTAATCCAAAAACTCAAATTAGTTGATGGTCGTTACATACTCAATGAACATATTGAAGGCATAGCGCAACAAGTGCTCGACATTGAGAACAGTGTTGGCAGTTTTAATATTGAATTGAAACCGCTGGCGTCTTTGGCTTGGGTGTTATCCTTAAATGGATGATATACCTATCAATATAAATTACCGAACAACTCGCTTTTAGCTAATTGATAAATAACTTAATTTCCACATCAAATTAACACTGTCTCAATTCGATATATTACTCACATTAATAAGGATGAGTTCTCATCCTTATTAACTACGCCTAGCTTCTACGCCCTACATCATTGATATTAAACAAATGAGTCATTGATCCAAATAATCTAACAATAACCAAATACAAAGCGTGATATTGACACTATGTTTCCTATATTTACGAATTAAAAATAACTTTATACATTGCCATCACAAATAGTCGACCTTAGTTAAAGCTAGCATATTCATCTTCATAAAAAGTGAAATATGGATATCAAAACGTGAACAACATAAATATTAATAAAATTATCTCTCTACGAAATACCTTCAATGTGACCCAAAAGAGAAGCTTCAAGCGATCGACTTTGGCCAAAGCGATTTTACCTCTATTCACCGCTACTTTGATCGCAGGTTGTGGCAGTGATAGCGACAATGGTACCGACGCTGGCAACAGCGGTTTATACCAAGCTGGCGAAAACGAAGTCGTTGTTTATTACAAACGTGATGTTGCTGCTGCAAGCACATCTGGCTCAACTTACGACGGTTGGGGGCTGCATCTATGGAATGGTGAAGGCTGTACCAGCACAGACTTAGTCGGCATGGGGTTGAGTGAAACCGGAACCGATTGGAGCAGCCCTTACGAATACGACGGTATCAGCGATACTTACGGTGCTTACTATGTATTGAAAGTCGATCCTGATGCTTCTGACCCACATAAATGCATGAACTTCATCTTACATAATGGTGACGAAAAAGCGTTTGGCAGTGCCAATTCTAAAGTCGAGCTAACCAAGCTTGGTGATTCACAAGGTCTATTCGGGTTCCATGGCAGCAGCGAGTTATATTATGACCCGATTTCAGATCGCCCAGTCAATATTGACGGTCAAAAAGCGCATTGGTTAGATGCGACCACCATTGCTTGGGAAGCCGCTAGCAATGCCGATTCAATGAAATTGTTCTATGCTCTCGATAACAGCATCACTATGAACGACAAAGAGATCGTGGGTGGTACTGCAGTTGAACTAACTAAAGATGGCGAGCTATCCTCTGAATTAAAAGAGCGTTTCCGCCACCTTGCAAGCTTACCAGCCCTGGCTATCGACGTTGACGACAGCACACTTCGCACTATTTTAAAATCTCAGATAATTCTTGTTGCTTACAATGCCAACGGCGACGTTACCTCTTCAACTGAGGTTCAAAAACCAGGTGTGCTTGATGCAGTGTTTGCTAGCGAAGATGCTGGTAATGCAATGAGTGAAGAACTAGGCGCGATTGTCGAAGGCAGCGCGGCCACCTTCAAACTTTGGGCACCAACAGCGCAAGATGTCGAATTGGTCCTATACAGCGAGGATCTGCAAAGCTCACAAGTGATCCCAATGACCGAAAATACTGAGACGGGCATTTGGGCAACTGAAGCAGTCTCGAATGCGGTGAACAGTTATTACCGTTACCAAGTTAAGGTCTACCACCCAACCACAGGCAATATCGAAACACGCTTGGTAACAGACCCGTATTCTCTAAGCTTGTCGAAAAACTCTGCATACTCTCAAGTGATCGACCTGAATGATTCAACCCTGAAGCCTGCGAACTGGGACAACTACGAGCGACCAACCGTAGAGAAAGACGAAGACCACGTTCTCTACGAATCACACCTTCGCGACTTTAGCTTTAGCGATAAACAAGGCACACCTAGCCTAAACGGAAAGTACCTGGCTCTCACTGAAGCCGACCGTGAATCAGTTACTCACCTACAAGCTTTAAAAAATGCGGGTTTAACCACGCTGCATATCTTACCGGCATTTGATATAGCTACCGTTGACGAAGACTCCGCGAGCCGTGTCGATATTACAGATACGGTCGGAAAACTGTGTGATGTAAAACCTGCTGCCTCCCTGTGCGGAAACGAAGACGAAAATAAAGTCATCGAAGATGTACTCGATAGTTATGATCCTTCAACAGGCGATGCACAAGCGTTGATGAATGACCTGCGCATGCTCGACAGCTTCAACTGGGGCTACGACCCATTCCACTACACGGTTCCAGAGGGCAGCTACGCGACAGACCCTAATGGTTCGAAACGTATTCTTGAATTCCGTGAAATGGTGAAAGCGACACACGACATGGATCTTAAGCTGATCATGGACGTGGTATACAACCATACCAATGCGTCTGGTGTGAACGATAAGTCAGTGCTAGACAAAATTGTCCCAGGATACTACCACCGTCTGAATGTGAACACGGGTGGCGTTGAGAACTCGACTTGTTGTGACAACACTGCGACCGAAAACCTGATGATGGGTAAATTGATGGTCGACTCACTCAAGGTATGGGCTGACGACTACAAAGTGGATGGCTTCCGTTTTGACTTAATGGGCCACCAGCCAAAAGACGTAATGGTCGAAGCATTGGAAGAAGTGCGCCAAATCGACCCGAACACCCTGTTCTACGGCGAGGGTTGGGACTTCGGTGAAGTTGCGAACAACGCGCGCTTCGACCAAGCAACACAGCTAAACATGGCTGGCACAGAAATCGGCACTTTCTCTGACCGTCTACGTGATGCGGTTCGTGGTGGCAGCCCATTCGATGGCGGTATGGATACAGAAGGCAAGCACCCACTTCGTTTCAACCAAGGCTTCGGTAATGCAGCTTATGCCAATGAAGAAACAAAAACAGATGCAGATTCAGTAAACGGCCGTTTACACAACCAAGATCTTGTTCGCCTGGGCATGGCGGGTAACCTAGCAGAATTCGTTCTACTCGATTACAAAGGTGATACTAAACTTGGTAAGAACGTAGACTACAACGGTGCTCCAGCGGGCTACACTAAGATGCCATCTGAGAACATCTCTTACGTGTCGAAACATGATAACCAAACGCTTTGGGATAACAACGCATACAAAATCGCCTCTGGTACTAGCTCTGCAGAGCGTGCTCGCATGCAGTATGTATCACTCTCTACCGTGATGTTAGGCCAAGGCATACCATTCATCCATATGGGTTCTGAGCTGTTGCGTTCGAAATCAATGCAGCGTGACTCTTACGATTCAGGTGACTGGTTCAACCGCGTTTACTTCGACGGTAGCGACAACAACTGGAACGTCGGTCTACCTCGTGAAGACAAAGACGGCGCAAACTGGGAGCTGATCAAAACTATCGTTGCTGACAGCACTGCGATGCCAAACACTGACGATATCGAGCTAACTAAGCAACAATTCCTAGAACTACTGACTATTCGTAGCTCAAGCGAACTGTTCCGTTTAGATACCGCTCAAGAGGTCATGAACCGCGTTGATTTCCGCAACGTAGGCAAAGACCAAGTTGAAGGCTTGATTGTGATGTCTATTGACGACGGTACGTCAGCGGGTGCAGATCTAGATACAAACTACGACGCCATCGTCGCAGTAGTGAACTCAACAGCAGAAGAGAAATCTTTCAAAATTGAGGGCACGACGGGTTTCGAACTGCATTACGTTCAGAAGAACTCGGCTGACATGACCGTTAAGAGCGCAAGCTTCTCCGGTGAGACTTTCACGGTTCCGGCACTTACAACAGCGGTATTTGTACAACCTCAAGGTAACGCACAAGGTGCTGGTCTGCCTGTTGATACAGATAACAAAGACGTATCGAGCATTCCTCCTTATGGCGAAACCAAAGTTTATGTTCGTGGTGACATGAGCGGTTGGAATCCATCAGAAGAATGGGAAATGTCATTCATTGGTAACGGTATGTACTCGGTAACGGGTGTACTTGAAGCTGGTGATTACGGTTTTAAGTTTGCTGATGATAGCTGGGGTACACCAAACTTTGGCTGTGATTACACAGAACAAGCTTCTGGATCTCTAGATTTGGGTACTGAAGATAACTGTGCATTGTCCGTTACTGAAACAGGCAAATACACCTTCGTTCTAAATGCGATTCATGAGCAAAGCGATTCAGCTGACAAACCGGTTGCTTCTGTAACGAAAGCGGCAGACGCACCAACGTTTGGTGAAACTTCACTCTTCCTACGCGGCACGATCACAACTTGGGATACGCCAGCTGAAGATTCAAGCGCGAAGTTCAACTACGTAGCCGCAGATGTTTACTCTTTAGATATCGACCTAGCAGCAGGTAGCTACGAAATGAAGATCGCAAGTGCGGATTGGGCGGGTGACACCAACTTCGGTGGAGAAGGCAATGTAGAGCTCGGCGCAGCAGTCACCATGGATGTTGGTGGCGACAGTGCAAACCTTAAAATCACAATTGCAGAAGCAGGAAACTACAACTTCCACTTCAATGCAGCTGATAAAGCCGCACCAGTCGTGACAGTAACTAAGAACTAAAAACAATAGGCTCAACCATGTGCTAGCTTGGGGAGGGTAAAACCTCCCCTTTTTTGTGCCTCTAAAACGGCATTAAAAAGCCGCCCGAACAGTGACGATAGCGGCTGTGTTGTTTCTGGCGATTTGCTTTAGCTAATGGGGTTAGTTTCCCCAAATGATCTCTACAAATTCAGGGTGATCCACAAACGGGTTGCGGTTACCTTGGAATTCAAACACCGCTTGGTTACGGCTGATCGCTTTCGCGCTAACAAGTTCGTTTTGTGCCAACGTTTCAACATGTTCAGCATCCATGGTTCAAAGACGGTCGTTTTCGTGCCGTTTAGTACTGCGTCTGAGCTGCTTGAATTGCTTTCCCAGTTACCAATCACATTTTCATAGCGTGTCGCCATGTAGAAATACACGCGAGCAAAATCACCTTTGAACTCATCAATAGGCTCAAATACCGTTCCTGAATAGCCCAAAGTAGAGCTTGCTAAGCCGACTTTTGAGCCATTGCTAGATGCGTAAGTGCTGTTACCCACTTCACCAAATAGCCAGTTGCTGCGCTTCGCATTCACATAGCCATCGGTTGCAAATAGGTGGTGACCATCAGAGTTCATCGGTTCAACCTTGCCACCAAACCAGCTCTTAGGGAATAAGTGTTCACGGTTGTAGCAATCGCCTTCCGTTTTGTATTGGCCACACTGGTCGGTGAAACAGCAATGCCGGAATCAATCACAGACCACTGCGTTGGTGCATTACCATTCCACTGTTCAAAGTCGCCATTAAGAACGTGACTGGAGAGCAAATAAGAGGTAATGGATAGAACAGGGCGGGATCGCACTTT
>NZ_JBFRLK010000094.1:0-1844 GCF_041469805.1 Vibrio sp. 10N.286.48.C11
GCGGTAACGACATCAGGCACATTAACCAGCAACGATGTCGATAATCCAGATAATGCGTTCACGCCGGATTCTATTTCAGGCACCAACGGTGACCTGACTATTGATACTAATGGTCATTGGGTCTTCACCGCCAACAGCGCGTTTAATCAATTAAACGTCGGCGATAAAGTCGAAGAAACCTTCACGGTGTCGTCTGTAGATGGCACACCGTCCACCATCAAAGTGACGATTAACGGCACTAACGATGCCGCTACTGTCAGCAGTGCGACCGTTGCTATCGATGAAACCGACAAAGCAGTAACGACTTCAGGAACATTAACCAGCACCGATGTTGATAATCCAGATAATGCCTTTACTCCGGATTCGATTACTGGAGCTAACGGTGACCTGACTATTGATGCTAATGGACATTGGGCGTTCACCGCCAACAGTGCATTTAATCAATTGAATGTCGGCGATAAGGTCGAAGAGACCTTCACGGTGTCGTCCATCGATGGCACCCCTTCGACGATCAAGGTCACGATTAATGGCACTAACGACGCCGCTACTGTCAGCAGTGCGACCGTCGCTATCGATGAAACCGACAAAGCGGTAACAACCTCAGGCACCCTAACCAGTACCGACGTAGATAACCCAGACAATGCTTTCCAGCCGGATTCTATTTCAGGCACCAACGGTGACCTGACTATTGATGCTAATGGTCATTGGACATTCACCGCCAACAGCGCATTTAATCAATTAAACGTCGGCGACAAAGTCGAAGAGACTTTCACTGTCTCGTCGGTTGATGGCACACCCTCGACCATCAAAGTGACGATTAATGGCACCAATGATAAAGCGACGGTCAGTGCCGCAACAGTCAGTGTGGATGAGACCGATAAAGCGGTAACGACATCAGGAACATTGACTAGTACCGATGTTGATAATCCAGATAACACATTTACGCCAGACTCCATTGTTGGAGCTAATGGTGATCTCACTATTGATGCTAATGGTCATTGGGTCTTCACCGCCAACAGCGCGTTTAACCAATTGAATGTCGGCGATAAAGTAGAAGAAACCTTCACTGTCACTTCCGTTGATGGCACACCTTCGACCATTAAATTCACGATTAACGGCACCAACGACGCCGCTACTGTCAGCAGCGCGACCATTGCCATCGATGAAACCGACAAAGCGGCAACCACATCAGGCACGCTAACCAGTACCGACGTAGATAATCCAGATAACACTTTCACACCCGATTCGATTACTGGCACCAACGGCGACCTAACTGTTGACGCCAATGGTCATTGGGTCTTCACGGCCAATAGCGCGTTTAATCAATTAAACGTTGGCGACAAAGTCGAAGAAACCTTTACCGTCTCTTCCGTTGATGGCACACCGTCGACCATCAAGGTCACGATCAATGGCACCAACGATAAAGCCACGGTTAGCAGTGCGACCGTTGCTATCGATGAGACCGACAAAGCGGTAACTACCTCAGGCACGCTAATCAGCAACGACGTGGATAACCCAGATAATGCGTTCACACCAGATTCTATTTCAGGCACCAATGGCGACCTGACTATTGATGCCAATGGTCATTGGGTATTCACCGCCAACAGCGCGTTTAATCAACTGAACGTCGGCGATAAAGTCGAAGAAACCTTTACCGTCACTTCCGTTGATGGCACCCCTTCGACCATTAAAGTCACGATTAACGGTACTAACGATGCAGCGACAGTCAGTACCGCAACAGTCAGTGTGGATGAAACGGACAGCGCTATAACAACTTCTGGAACCCTCACCAGTACTGACGTGGATAACCCAGACAACACGTTTACGCCGGATTCTATTTCAGG
>NZ_JBFRLK010000095.1:0-976 GCF_041469805.1 Vibrio sp. 10N.286.48.C11
AAGCGGTAACCACATCAGGAACGTTGACCAGTACTGACGTGGATAATCCAGATAATACATTCACGCCGGATTCTATTTCAGGCACCAACGGTGACCTGACTATTGATGCCAATGGTCATTGGGTCTTCACCGCCAACAGCGCGTTTAATCAACTAAATGTTGGCGATAAAGTAGAAGAAACCTTTACGGTGTCGTCTGTTGATGGCACACCGTCCACCATCAAAGTCACGATTAACGGCACTAATGACAAAGCCACTGTTAGCAGTGCAACCATCGCTATCGATGAGACCGACAAAGCGGTAACCACATCAGGCACGCTAACCAGCACCGACGTGGATAACCCAGACAATGCGTTCACACCCGATTCCATTTCCGGTACCAACGGTGATCTCACCATTGATGCCAATGGTCATTGGGTATTCACAGCTAACAGCGCGTTTAATCAATTGAATGTCGGCGATAAAGTCGAAGAGACCTTCACTGTCTCGTCTATTGATGGCACAGCGTCAACGATCAAAGTCACGATTAATGGCACTAACGATGCAGCGACAGTCAGTACCGCAACAGTCAGTGTGGATGAGACTGATAAAGCGGTAACTACCTCAGGCACGTTGACCAGTACCGATGTTGATAATCCTGATAACACATTTACGCCAGACTCCATTGTTGGAGCTAATGGCGACCTAACTATTGATGCTAATGGGCATTGGGTGTTCACCGCCAACAGTGCGTTTAATCAATTGAACGTCGGCGATAAAGTCGAAGAGACCTTTACTGTATCGTCTATTGATGGCACAACGTCAACGGTCAAAGTGACAATTAATGGCACTAACGATGCAGCGACAGTCAGTACCGCAACAGTCAGTGTGGATGAGACTGATAAAGCGGTAACGACATCAGGAACATTGACTAGTACCGATGTTGATAATCCAGACAATACGTTCACGCCGGATTCGATTTCAGGCACCAACGGTGA
>NZ_JBFRLK010000095.1:1684-3168 GCF_041469805.1 Vibrio sp. 10N.286.48.C11
CTGACTATTGATGCCAATGGCCATTGGACATTCACCGCCAACAGCGCATTTAATCAATTAAACGTCGGCGATAAAGTAGAAGAAACCTTCACTGTCACTTCCGTTGATGGCACACCTTCGACCATTAAAGTCACGATTAACGGCACTAACGACGCCGCTACTGTCAGCAGTGCAACCGTTGCTATCGATGAAACTGACAAAGCGGTAACCACCTCAGGCACACTAATCAGTACCGACGTAGATAATCCAGATAACACTTTCACACCTGATTCGATTACTGGAGCTAACGGTGACCTGACTATTGATGCTAATGGGCATTGGACATTCACCGCCAACAGCGCGTTTAACCAATTGAATGTCGGCGATAAGGTCGAAGAGACCTTCACGGTGTCGTCCATCGATGGCACCCCTTCGACGATCAAGGTCACGATTAACGGCACTAACGATGCAGCGACAGTCAGTACCGCAACAGTCAGTGTGGATGAGACTGATAAAGCGGTAACCACATCAGGCACGCTAACCAGTACTGACGTGGATAATACAGATAATACGTTTACGCCAGATTCCATTGCAGGCACAAATGGCGACTTGACTATTGATGCCAATGGTCATTGGATCTTCACCGCTAACAGCGCGTTTAATCAATTGAACGTCGGCGATAAAGTCGAAGAGACTTTCACTGTCTCGTCTATTGATGGCACACCGTCGACCATCAAGGTGACGATTAATGGCACTAACGATGCAGCGACAGTCAGTACCGCAACAGTCAGTGTGGATGAGACTGATAAAGCGGTAACGACATCAGGAACGTTGACCAGTACTGACGTGGATAATCCAGATAATGCATTCACACCGGATTCTATTTCAGGTACCAACGGTGACCTGACTATCGATGCTAATGGTCATTGGGTGTTCACCGCGAGCAGCGCGTTTAATCAGTTAAACGTCGGCGATAAAGTAGAAGAAACCTTCACGGTGTCGTCTGTTGATGGAACACCGTCAACCATCAAAGTGACGATTAACGGCACTAACGATGCAGCGACAGTCAGTACCGCAACAGTCAGTGTGGATGAGACTGATAAAGCGGTAACGACATCAGGAACATTAACCAGCACCGATGTCGATAATCCGGATAATGCGTTCACTCCAGACTCCATTGCAGGCACAAATGGCGACCTCAACATTGATGCCAATGGTCACTGGGTATTCACCGCTAACAGCGCGTTTAATCAATTGAATGTCGGCGACAAGATCGAAGAGACCTTTACGGTATCGTCGGTTGATGGCACACCGTCAACCATCAAAGTGACGATTAACGGCACTAACGATGCAGCGACAGTCAGTACCGCAACAGTCAGTGTGGATGAGACTGATAAAGCGGTAACGACATCAGGCACGTTAACCAGTACCGATGTTGATAATCCTGATAATACCTTCACACCCGATTCCATTTCCGGTACCAACGGTGACCTGACTATTGATGC
>NZ_JBFRLK010000095.1:3862-4155 GCF_041469805.1 Vibrio sp. 10N.286.48.C11
GATGCCAATGGTCATTGGGTATTCACCGCCAACAGCGCGTTTAATCAACTGAACGTCGGCGATAAAGTCGAAGAAACCTTCACGGTGTCGTCTGTTGATGGAACACCGTCCACTATCAAGGTGACAATTAACGGTACTAACGACACCGCTACTGTCAGCAGTGCGACCGTCGCCATCGATGAAACCGACAAAGCGGTAACTACCTCAGGTACGCTAACCAGTACTGACGTGGATAATCCAGATAATACCTTCACACCCGATTCCATTTCCGGTACCAACGGTGACCTGACTAT
>NZ_JBFRLK010000096.1:0-3182 GCF_041469805.1 Vibrio sp. 10N.286.48.C11
GCCCCCTCACTGACACTGTCTGTTAAAGGCGTCACATCAGGGTTGTCGTTAACCGCAGCTAAGTTGGTGGTTGCGCCGGTGTGGGTCACACCACCGTGTGCATCCTTAACGTCATAGCTGAAGTGTACATCGCCGTTATAGTCTTTTTCTGGGGTAAACGTAAACGTACCATCGGCATTGTTTAGAATAGAGCCATGGTCAGCATGCAGGTTTTCAATGGTTAGTTTACCGGCGTCATTGGCATCCACATCGACGGTATTCGCTAATAGTTGCGCGGTGGTTAAGGTTTGGCGTGTATCTTCACTGCCATTTGCAAGCACCACTTCAGATGAACAGTAAGGTCTGTCGTTACTGCCGTGAATGGTGATGACAATATCGTGTGTTGTACCATCTTTTGAATGGACTGTAATCGTATCGGTTAAGCTTTGCCCTTCACCAAGTTGGTCAATTGCAGTGCCACGCGTTGTGGGTCTAGCACCTATACCTGATAGATGCCCAGCATCGGCATGGTAATGCCAGGTGCCATCGGTGAGTAAGATTAGATCGCCATAGGTGCCGTGATAGTCGTAACCATTGCTGCCTTGGCGTTCAAATCCTGACTCGCCTACATCGGGGTCTGTGATGGTCAGCTTGCCATCAGCATAGAGTGTTGTATTGCCAAGTGTGGCGATGCCTGAGTGAGCATAGTCGGGTGACATGTCGACACCCGCGCTGTTTTCGGTTATTGAACCAGTATCAACGCCAGCGATTTGGGCTTTATCGCCAACAGCCGAGAGCGTCGTTGATGCGCCAGTGTGTGTTGTACCACCATGCGCGTCTTTCACATCGTAGGTGAAGTGGACGCTGCCGTTGTAATTGTGGCTTGGAGTGAAGGTGAAGGTTCCATCGTGATTGTCTTGAATCGAGCCATGGTCAGCATGCAAATTAGCGATAGTGAGCTTACCTGCATCGTTGGCGTCTACGTCAACAGTATTAGCGATTAGCTCGGTTGCTGTGATGGTTTGAGCAAGATCTTCTTTACCGCTGTTCAGTTGCACTTCACCAGAACAATACGGACGGTCGTTATCGCCATGAACGGTGACAACAATATCGTGAGTGGTGCCATCAGCCGATTTGACGGTGACAGTATCCGTTATCGATTCACCTTGGCCGAGGTGATCAATCTTTCTACCTGTTGCGTCTTGGCCTATGGAAGCGTAGTAGCTCCAATCTCCGTTACTCTGAAGTATGACACGACCATGAGTGCCGTAATAAACGCCGGTTTGGGCATGGCTTTCACCGGAGTCTGGATCAACAATGTTCAGGTGACCATCAGTGTGTATTTCGTCGTTCCATAATTTGCCGATGTTTCCATGCATATGATCTGGTGAGCGATCATCGACGTAGCCACCAGACATTGTACCATCTGGTGCTGTATAGGTATGCCCTTCATGAACATCTCCAGTATAGACACCGCCGATAACGGCAGAATTATTAACCCCTGTAATCGTTATTGAGAGGTTTTGAGTGCTGCTCGCATTATGCTCGTCTGTGACTGTTACTGGAACAGTCAATGTCTTCGTGACACCTGATGCTAACGATTGATAGCTAGAGTGAGCAGGATCGAAGCTATAACTGCCGTCCGGATTAACCACCAAGCCATCAATCTGCGGTGCGCTGTAAGTCAAGGCCGCACCGGTATCAATATCTTGGCCAACCATTTGTCCATTTAGAACGCTTCCACCTTCAGTCACTGAGTGGGACTGAGCATTGATGGTTGGGGCATCGTTGGTACCATGAACCGTTAGCTCTATCGTGTGTGTTGTACCATCTGCTGAGCGTATAATGGCTGAATCGTGTTTAACTTCGCCTTGCGCTAAGTTCTGTATATTGCGGTTGTCGAGGGTATAGGTGTAGTGACCGTCGCGCATGAGCAGTATGTGCCCACCCAGTTTGGTGTCGTAGCCAATACCTTGATAGGTTTGTGAGCCTATATTCGGATCAAACTGTGCCTCTCCCTTATCAGGGTCTTGGATGTTTAATCTGCCGTCGTAATGCAGTTGGTAGTGGGTATCTATATAGCCGCGATCTTCAGTTACTCCCCGTAAGTCTGCATTGGCTTGTGCGTCGGTAATAATCGCGTTATCTGGAGTTGCGATAAGATCAAACTTAGCTTGAGTGCTGACGCTGCCCCCATGGCCGTCAACCACATCATAGGTGAGTCGAATCTCACCATTGAAATCTTTATCTGGCGTGAAGGTATAAGTGCCATCTTTATTATCAGTCAGGCTACCGTGTGTCGCTTGCAAATTTGTCACGTGCAATACATCGCTACTATCCACATCGCTTGCATGTGTTAGCAAGTCAGAAGCCTTGATGGTTACGGGTTGATCCTCTTTACCCGCAGGAAGCTGAGTCCACGCACTGACAATTGGTTTGTCGTTGCTGCCTTGCACATCGATAACGACTTTATGAGGGACTGTCGCTCCTGTTGAATCGGTAGCGGTGATCCAGAATGATTCAGACTGATGTTCACCAGCCGCGAGTTTATCCGCGGCACCGCCGGTTGAATTGTCTAGCTGATAGTGCCAATGACCATGCTGATCAATCGACAGCGTTCCCCATTGACCTTGGGGTTGATTGATTGCCCACGTAACGGTGTCGGACTTATCTATATCAGTCGCGATTAAGCTCCCTGTCGCATCGGGGTTTCCTGCCGTGTTCAAGCCCTGTTCGATCACCGCGCCACTTGAGGTACCTGAGATAGTAGGGCGGTCATTGGTGCCATTAATCGTCACTTTGATGGTCGACGGTGTGCCATCAACGGAAGAGACGGTAAAGGTTTCTTCGACTTTATCGCCGACGTTCAATTGATTAAACGCACTGTTGGCGGTGAATGTCCATTGGCCATTAGCACCAATGGTGAGGTTGCCGTTGGTGCCAGTAATCGAATCCGGTGTGAATGCGTTATCTGGATTATCCACGTCGGTACTGGTGAGAGCTCCTGATGTCGTTACCGCTTTGTCAGTTTCATCGATAGCGACGGTCGCACTGCTGACAGTAGCGGTGTCGTTAGTACCGTTGATTGTCACCTTGATAGTGGACGGTGTTCCATCAACAGACGACACCGTGAAGGTTTCTTCTACTTTATCGCCGACGTTTAACTGATTAAACGCGCTGCTCGCGGTGAACACCCAATGACC
>NZ_JBFRLK010000097.1:0-1852 GCF_041469805.1 Vibrio sp. 10N.286.48.C11
ATGGTGAGTAGACCGCAGGAACTCCCCCTGCAGCCTCTCGCAAAACGGTACGTGAACCTCTCAGTTCATACCGCTTCCATTAGGCAAACGATCCTCTCATTCCATGCCTCCAATGGGCAAACAACCACGGATTCTGCTTAGCTATCCTTTCCAAGAACAGCGTTGCTCGAGTCTTATGGCGACGAAGTTTTTTGTATTTGCGTCTCGCCCACCTAATCAGAGCTTTGTTGATGTGTCTAAACACTGGGTATAGCGACGACCGATAGTACTTACCATAGTACCCAATCCAGCCATTTATCATTGGATTTAACCAACCTGATATCTGTGCGATGTTGAGATCTGTTCGGCTTCGTACCTTCAGCGTTTTAATTCTCCGCCTCATCGCTTTCAAAGCAACCTTACTCACCGCTGGCGTGAAGCTTACAAACATACTGTTTCGCTTGGTATTCTTCACTAATCGACGCCTGAATGTATATCCAAGAAAGTCGAAGCTTGTGTGTTCATGGTTGCCTTTTCGGCTTCCGTCTTTGCAGTAAACTATTTTGGTCTTTTCTGGATGCAACTCTAGACCACACTCAGCAAAGCGCTCTCTCAGTACCTCTAGCAAGTGTTCGGCTTCTTCTTTGCTTTTGCAATGAACCAGCCCATCATCCGCATATCGACACCAAGGTATACCGCGGTAATGCTTGTGTAACCATTTATCGAAGACATAATGTAAAAAGAGATTGGCGAGAACAGGACTGATTACCCCTCCTTGAGGTGTTCCCATATCCCTTGCTTTCAACTCTCCATCTGGCATTTTCATCGGTGCTGTTAACCAACGTTTGATATATAACCTTACCCACTTTTCTGTGCAGTGTTTATCGACTGCTTTCATCAGTAGGTCGTGCGGTATTTTATCAAACAATGCCCTAATATCGAACTCAAGGCACCAGTCATAGTCCCAACACCGTCTTCGAGTTACACCTATAGCATCTAGAGCCGATTTCTTTGGTCTGTATCCATACGAATCTGGCAAGAAGTGCGGTTCTACTTGGGGTTCAAATGTCAGTTTGACCACCATCTGTGCGATGCGGTCACTGACGGTTGGTATACCAAGTATCCTCTCGCCTCCGGCTTTCTTTGGAATGGCTACAGCCAGTACTGGCGGAGGGAAGTAGGTTCCCGATGCCAATCGGTTCCAAATTTTATAGAGATTTCCTTTTAAGTTCCTGTCAAATTCGGCCAGTGTTTCATTATCAACCCCTGCCGCGCCTGCATTTGCTTTCACCAACTTGTATGCGTTGACTACTTGCCATTTTGAAATGTTGAATTGTTTTGTCTTAACCTCTGCCTCCTCCTGACTTATTGTCAGTTGGGCAGAACTTAACGACGGCCTAACGCTACCCCTTCGCTCCACAACCATTACAGCTGTTTCCTCACTACTACAGATAGCTCCGTCCCAGTGCTGTGCATCGGTACTCTAATACTCGCCAATTCAGTGGCTTGTATGTCTTCCTTAGGCATCACAACGACTGGTTCCCGCAGTTCCCAAAAAGAGCCTGATATAGATTCACGCCCACTATACGCCGGACACCGTCTATGCAGCATTCGGAGTTTACTCATAGACTTATCCCAAGAGATAGAAACGCCCTTGGTTTTGATGTCAATCTCTGGATTACGACGCGTCCACATGGGTTCGGGTTAACTCGTCTCT
The DNA here is from genome assembly GCF_041469805.1 of Vibrio sp. 10N.286.48.C11. NCBI lineage: Bacteria > Pseudomonadati > Pseudomonadota > Gammaproteobacteria > Vibrionales > Vibrionaceae > Vibrio > Vibrio sp. 10N.286.48.C11. Next base: position 1,697 of record NZ_JBFRLK010000097.1, read on the forward strand.
CTATATCGTACCTGCCGAACTTTCGTTCGCACTTTGACTCCAACGCTCATGACCATAGCTCTTAACTACAGCCACTTGGAGTGGTTTGAAGCCAGCTTCCGACAGCAGACTTCGGTGGGCCTACCACCATCTCTTCCTGAGCTTATGCCTTAAGTC
>NZ_JBFRLK010000098.1:0-1411 GCF_041469805.1 Vibrio sp. 10N.286.48.C11
TAATGCCGATCAGTTAAAGCCAAAGCGATCGGTTGAAGGATCCTTCAGAGCTGTCAAAATCCAAGTGTATTTAATGCACTTGGATTTTTTTATGGATGTTTCTCAAGCTCTAAACATAATTAATGATTGGAAACCTAGCAGCGTTGAGACTTTGTCTGACTTGCTTCCAATTGAACTCATCGACGAAGCCTATTCTCTTACTGATACTGTCACGATGAGAAAGAGGAAATTAACTTTAGAATCCATGGTGTGGCTGCTTGTTGGAATGGCTATCTATAACAGTAAATCCATGAAAGATTTAGTGAACCAACTTGATATTGTCGACCGTACAGGTAAAGCTTTTGTCGCACCGAGTGCGTTAACTCAACGTCGAAAGACGTTGGGTGAAGACGCAATTAAAGCGGTCTTTGAGCGAATGACTACGTCATGGTTAAACAGTGCAAAGTTACCCCAATGGAATGGATTAACGCTGCTTGGCGTCGATGGCGTTGTTTGGCGAACGCCCGATAACCCGCAAAATGAAAAGGCATTTTCTCGACAAAAAGGGACGCAATATCCGCAAGTGAGAATGGTCTGCCAAATGGAACTAAGCAGTCACATTATTACGGCCAGTGCATTTGATAATTACAATACAAACGAAATGATATTAGCTGAAAAACTAATAGAAACAACACCAAACCATAGCGTAACAATGTTCGATAAGGGGTTCTATTCTTTAGGTTTATTACATAAATGGCAAGACTCTGGCTCAGAGCGCCATTGGCTTATCCCCCTCAAGAAAAATACACAATATGACATTGTTCAATCTTTAGGGCGAAATGACAAACTTGTTCAATTACACAGTAATCCAAGAGCTAGAAAGCTATGGCCTGATTTACCAAAGTCGATAACCGCTCGACTTGTCACTCGTAAAATTAAAGGAAAAGACTACCAAGTATTAACCTCCATGACGGACTCCCTGCGTTACCCATCAAAAGATATTGCAGGCCTTTATGAGCATCGTTGGGAAATAGAGCTGGGCTACCGAGAGCAAAAACAATACATGCTTGGAAACCGTCTTACGCTGCGAAGTCGTTTACCAGAGCTGGTCAAGCAGGAGTTATGGGGCATCTTGCTTACTTACAATTTAATCCGATATCAGATGGTCGAGCTCTGCTTCAATTTAAAGGGAAATTACCTTCCTTATCAACTGAGTTTTAACGGCACGTTAGCTCATGTATCAGCGTTACTTGTAGGCTTACCTTATTCAACACCAGGCGCAATACCTCGTCAGCTAAAGGGGTTCCACAACATGGCTGAAAGCTTAATACTTGAAGGGCGAAGGGAAAGGACATTCCCTAGAAGAGTTAAACCCAGACCACAACGGTATGCTAAGAACAAAAATGCCGTTCACTCTTAAGTGAACGGCATT
>NZ_JBFRLK010000099.1:0-16059 GCF_041469805.1 Vibrio sp. 10N.286.48.C11
TCGAAACACACAATGGGGCAAAACCTTGTTAGGTGATCCGGTAACCGTTAACTCAACTCACTTCCGGGCAAAGCGTCGTCCACAGCCCTACTTCCCCCACACTTAGATTAATTTAAGCACCCCATTCACATAACCTCGCTGGTAAACCTCTATGCCATTTTCATCTTTAACTTGCCCCGTCGGCATCACAACCCATCTTTTTTCATCCATAAACTCGTCAGAAATGGCAAACCGCAGAGCCTCCACTTCTATTGGTGTCAGCTGATTTGAAGTAGCCGCCACCTGAGGCTGAGATTTAGTAGTCCGGTCTATGACAATATCGGCATTCGCTTTTAATACGTTAAGCTGGTCTCTGTATTTGTTCCTCTCCGCAATTAACGAACCGACAACCGCTCGAATGACTGGATCATCGATAGACTCCAGTATGCGTTGGTCATTATTGTTGAGAAGCTGCTTTTGACGCACCGAGAGTGGCTTCTTACGAGTCGTTCCCGAATAGGCTGCCCACGCATCAATCAATTGCTGAAAATGCTTTCCTGTTCGATTACGAATGGTTTGTGTCGAAGGTCCACCTTGTTCTTGAGATAACTTTCCAATCGTGACAATAGAGAAGTCCAATGACTTCATCTGGCTTTGTTGTTCTAGAATTTGGTGCAATGTTCTTAGCGCTGTCGTTGTGCGGGCTGTTGCTCTTGAGCAAAGCTCTTCTAATACGATATGTGGATCAACGGGGCTAGCCATTTTTAGTCACTCCAACTTTGTTTTTCGATAAATCGGCAAGACGTAAAATATTAATTCCGGTTTGAGATTCAATAGCTTTAACCCCAATCTCCAACAAACCCGCGTCTTGTAAATACGTTTCCGTATCAAGATACGATGCGATGAGACCCATCGCTTTGGTTTTATCAAGTTCTCCTGTCGCTTTGAGCATGGCATTAATCATTGCATTGCCCGCTAACAGTTGCGTTTCATCATCAAGTTGCATCAAAAATGGCATGTAACCCGATTGCATTAGCATTGAATTCAACTTGTTTGAACGATGAGTGATCGCGGGTGTTTTTCTTAAATCATCCCGCAGATCGGCGTAAACTTCTGCGTCATCACACAGTTGTATCAATTGCCTAAATTCAGAGTCTGTATCTAGAAAGCTAAAGAAGGGAGAGATCTCGGCATGTGAGCCCATTGCGACGACTTTATCCGCTGTATCTTCTGGCAGGCGCTGCTCTTCGATATTAATGAGCTTACGAATGATCTGAAAACACGCGACTAAGTCTTTACAGTATTCATCCGCACCAATTTTTTGCTTTTCAATGCGTCGATCTATTTGATGCAAATACTCGTATTTTTTGAAAGGCTCATTATTCACCTCACAAAAGTACTCTTCATCCAACAACTCAGCTTGCTCAGCTTCTAATTCTGCTGCGATTTTGGCTGATTCAGAGGCGTGATAGCTAAGGTTGTTAAAGTGAGCGGTTAATGAATGGATGTATTTGATGTCGGTGATAAACCAGCGACAACGGACGCAATTTTCAATTCCATGAGGAACAGGGCCATACAAGTCCGCTTGATTACGATTCGCTTTTTTTAGTTTTTCACCACCATTCCAGCAACCTGCAATTGAAGTGTTTTCCACAAGGGGCGTGGTATTCCCTCCTGCTAAACAAATACCTATCGCTTTTTCCTGCCATCCTGCGGGGTTCCTCACCCTTAGTACCGTGCGCAGCGACTCAATATCTGTATAAGCGGATTTTAAGCCGATCTGCTCTATCGATTTATTGACCAAAAATGAATGCAAGCTTGCGTCGTTTTGTTCTTCAATTTTGCTTTCTGCCACCTGCATTTTTTTCGCCATCATCACAGGCGAGATCTTAGTGTAATGCATCGTCATGATGAGCCTACTGTGACCCACCAGTAATTTGGATAATACCGGCGCGGGGATTTCCCCTTCGATGGTGTAGCAAGTGATAAGCGAGACACGTAATGAATGCAGTGGGAAAAACGTCTTACGATGATTGGTAGGGTCAATAAAATTAACTTTACTACCGTCCGTTAATTTATGGTCATCTTCATGAACATCCTGTTCGAGTTGCGCCATTAAATTAACCCAAAGTGTATTCAAATACCCTTGGGTTATCGGCAATTTCTTTTCACTATTTATGGTGGCGGCGGCATTGCGGAACAAAAAACAAATGTTGCCAATTTCATTGCGCTGAATATCAGTTTTTGTGCTTCCAAAATGTTTGTAATCAAGCTGATGAATAGAGGTTGCTTCCGTAATAGGGTTGTATTTCTGTTGCCAGTTGCGCAGTTTTTCTAGCCAATATAAGACCTCTTCATGCTGCCAAGGGATCACATAGCCTCGCGTGATTTCATCCTTATTCTTATCAGCGGTCTTATTAGTATTAATGTAAAGACCTGTCATCACATCGCCAATGTCTGGTGTGATGATTCGGTGAAATACACCTTTTTGCCAAGGGTGCTTTTCACTGCCTTCAACAAAATCATTCATTTCGTTAGCAACCCAACTTCCACTTTCGTAGCGCCACGTATCGGCTTCACCAGAATCAAGCATACGAACCTGAAAAGTACGTAATGGAAGTTGCAATTTTAGGTACAGTGCCATTGCGCGAACGGGGGACCAAATCACATAAAAATGCTCACCTTTCTTAAACGGTTTTAGCACTCCATCAATTCTAATACTGCGAGGCTTATCTACTTTGATTTTCCGCCATACAAAATCAGGGTCATCTTTATCAATGACAGAGCCGTCAACAATAAACCAGTCTCTTTGATGCCGGCCATTCAATATAAATGCGTCACTTTGCTCAATCGCCCATTTCCAGTCTGAAAAGTTTCCCCTTTCAATCGGACAAAGAGTTTTTCGCAACCGTTTAATGTAGGTATAAGGTAAAGCGTTGTAGACCGTTTCTTGATTTTTAACTGGATTAGACCCCTTTTGAAAAGGGTTTTTGAACATAGCAACCAACTCACCGTCATCATCCGGTTGCGAGTAATATGTGGTTATCACCCAATCGATAAACGAGCACACCTCATTGTTTTGTCGAACCCTGTAGCCTTCCGACAATTCGAATTGACCGAGAAACTGATCATAATCTTGCGGACCCATTTCGAAAAACTCGACGGGATCAATAATAAATTTCGGAACTAAGTATTCATCCAAAAACCGGTCCAATGCATTCTTCTTATGATCAATGCCATACTTCTTTTGATGCAACCACGTCGCCGCAACCTCTCGCCACGTATCCCAACCCGAACCATTCTTTTCGGTGAACCAATTAAATTCATAGTCTATTGATTTCATTTAGTTCGTTTCCCAAATTTTGGCGCTTTACCTGAAAACAAACCGTCGGGATCAATATCTTCGAACCCAGATTCCATAATGGTTTCCCAACTCAGTTCAACATCTTGCTTGAAGTTCGCATACTGCTGACCATCAAGCTTCTGCGTGGCACGCTCGCAAGCAAGTGTGACATCACGGACGCCTGGTTGGGTGTAGATCGACTGAGATAATAGAGAAGAGTGATGCAGTGCTTTCTTAATGAATCGCACATCTACCCCTGCATTAGACATGCGTCTTCCATAGGCATGGCGATGTCCATGAGGTGAACGACCTTCTGGCTTCGATGCAAGTTGACCTATTCTGCCCATACCCGCCGCATAGCTTTGATTGAAAGCATTTAGCGTTAATGCGTTACCTAGTTGCCGTCTAGAAAAAGAAACAAAAGCGTAAGGGTGATTGCGCTGAATAGGGAGCAAAGCAAATAAATATTGCTGCCATAAATAAGCAAACACTTCCCCGTAATAAGAGGGAAACCAATGAAGTTGAATATAGTTATCATCGTGGTCGACCACTTTGGTTTTCCAACCAACTCTGGCGGTACCCGTGAGTTTATTGCGTGGTGTTAGGTGATACTTTTCAGCAAGGTAAGCCGAACGCGTACTTTGTCGTTTTCTACCGACCCAATGATTCGGTGCCTTGCCATCTTCAGGATGATATAAACGAACGGTAACACTATCAGAGTTCATTGGATCAAGAAACACATCATCAACCCACAAATGCAGAGCATCACTCTCTCTAACCCCAGCCCCGTGCATCAACAGCAAAATCAGCTGATCGCGAATGGCAATTCTGGAGTCTCTCGCACTGCCGACACCGTCGATAAAAAAAGATTTAAATAGCTGTTCTGGAAATGAAATCGCGTCTCCGTCCACTTTAATTACGTCTTTCTTCCCACGAACTTTCCTGACCTTTTTCAATAATTCGGGAAGTGCATTTTTTTTTATATGGCCAAGAAAATTGTACTGATTTCTCTTGTGCCACGCGGCGTAATTGAGTCGCTCTTGGTGGGTGGTTGCTTCTTCAAAGTCGTTAAGACTGCTTGTATTTTTATGGATAGAGAGCCAATCCGTTAATCCATTCAATGCAGATAAAAGCTGATTAACGTTGGAGACGGATCGAGGTAACCAAAACAAACCTGATGAATCAAACCCTACTTTGTCGATGGTCCCCGATGATAGCCGTTGTACAAAAGATTGAAATAGAAGGTTCGGTTCTGAGAATAACCCACGATTGACCTCCATGTATTCCAGTAATAACTGGCATGCAAACACAACTCGGTTCATCCAAGGAAGGCTTTTTATATGAGATTGGCTAATAACGTAATCAAGCAAAGGTTCAAATACGCCCTGTTCAGTAATAAGAACAGGAATATTGAGCATTAACCCTGAGTGATCAATCTTGATTTGAGCTTGAACTTTAACGATCGCAGTCATTCAACACCATATCAAACTAAGTTGGTATTAGTAGGTATAGTATATTTTTTGCTATTGATCTAACGACAAAAGCCAGAGTTAGGAATTTCCTAGCTCTGGCTTTTAAAGGCGGAATACTGCAATTAGTACATATATCAATGCTATAGATATAAGTTAGTTTGCAAACATCATAAGGGGTGGGAACCCAGCCACATCCCGGCACACAAGTCACTCGCTGCGGCTGCTCCCTTCCAGGCCTGACCGAGTTCACGAGCTATTGTTGCGGGAGGACCAGGCCCCCATAGATTCGTTTTCTAAGAGGCTTGCCTCAAAGAGTGATTGGATTATTAAGCATCACAGCAACCATTGCAAGCCCTTCCACCCTATTTTTGAACAATTGCGGTCTAAGTGCTTATCCTTTATTCAAACCACTAGAAAATCGCAGGTAAATTCACCATTTACCTGCATTTGGAAGGTTTGGATTGCTGGAGTACTAGATATCGATATCTTCGTTATCTTCTGTGCGAATGATGTAGTCTGTCATCCACGCGGTGCCTAATAGACACAACCATACTACAAAAACTGGACTAGGTACTTCGATACTTGGGGTAATCACCAAAGCCGCAAAACCAACCGTTGGCAGTGTCCAACATAATAGTTTATTCCAGCGGAAGGTTTTCAAGCGCGTCAGCGTTTCCATCGATGCCATGATGCCCGTTACACACAAGGCAACCAAAGCGGCATAAGGTAAATCGGCTATCCATAATGGAAGTATTAAGCCTAATGACCACCAGCTGTGTCGGCTAGCAGGCTTAAGATGATTTGCCGCCCACCAAATCACGATGATTGATAAGGTTTGAAGTGTGGTAACCCACGGGACGCCTTCAAGCTTGCCTGCTGATTGTGTCACCATGATCCCGACCTGCAAAGTAGTCACAATCAAGCCGGAAATAATCACGACCGACAAACTACTGCGTCTTGAAAAGACCACCATCAATAGCGGGAACAGTACCCACGCACTGACAGACAGCGTGATAGGCTGCAAAGGAAGGGTTAGACCATAAGTGGTCATGGCAGCAAGCAAAGCTAATCCTGCTATGCCTCCCTGCGGTAAAATCCATAAGGCAGGAATGACCATTGCAAGCACCGGGATATCTCCCTCACTTAAACTGATTGCTCTCGCGCAAACAACCGCTAATAATGTGGTGATCAAGAACTGAAACGTTGTAAATACCATAGCCCTCTCCTTCTACCGATCCGTGGTACCATACCAATCGTAGTAATTAACTGGTCACCCTAGCTTGTTAAAAAACTCGATAACCTCGTTAGATTTTTTGATTGGAGAATAACTACTTATCAAAACTTCTTATCAAAAAGAGCGGCCTTGCTCTCGAGCTTTTTCCCTGCGCTATTTTTGAACACTTACTTACTGTGATTGGTATTTATGAACTAGGAACATTTAGTATGGACCAATTTTTGAGCCAAATCTTTGCTGTGATTCACCAAATTCCATATGGAAAAGTAACAACTTATGGAGACATAGCACGTTTTTCAGGATTTCCGGGCTATGCGCGCCATGTTGGTAAAGCGCTGGGTAACCTGCCAGAAGGTAGCAAACTGCCTTGGTATCGAGTGATAAACAGCAAGGGTGAAATCTCTTTAAAGGGTGATTCGTTCGACCGACAAAAGCAGCATTTGGTTAAAGAAGGGATTGAGGTGAGTGATGCAGGAAAGATCAAACTCAGAATATACAAATGGCAGCCCTAGAGCTGCCACTAATCGCTGATTCAACTGGCTAAGTTAAGCCAATCAAGATGCCTTAACAGTGGCATCGACTTCTGATTAACGAACACCAACCAAACGTAGGTCTGCTTGCTGTGTATTTTCTACATCAGTAATTACTGACTTAATCGTGTCAGTAGTGAAACGCAGTTTGCCGTCAACATGAATCGATGCGCGCATGTTGTAACGGTGGTTAGCTTTAATTTTGTCGTTGTCGTAGCTCAGCTCGAATGCGAACGGTACTTGCTTACCGTCTGTGGTGAACTCTTGAGTTGCGATAACCGTCGATGGTGCATCAGCCAGTGAGATATCTTCTAGCGTAACGGTAACCACTGCATTCTCTGGCAATGCAATTCTTTCACGGTAGCTTACTGTTCCTGAAATCACTTGAGTGTTCTCTGCAACCACTTCTTGAGAAGCGCTCGTTTCTGATGTTGCTTGGCAACCAACAAGTAGGCCAAACGATACTAAAGACGTAATAAGAATTAGAGCCTTTTTCATATTCAATTTCTCTCAACATGTTTGCCGGACTCGGCAAATCTACTCACCAATTATAAGAGAGCTTTCATATTCTGTCTTGAAACCCTATGATTTATTGACAGATATCTGACTAAGCTAAATGATTAACACCATAATCTGACACCCATTTTACGAAGAGGAATGCTGGCGATGAGTCAACCTTTACAAGAATTACTAAGTTTACTTCAGCTAGAAAAACTGGAAGAAGGTTTATTCCGTGGGCAAAGTGAGAACCTAGGCCTACCACAGGTATACGGCGGTCAGGTATTGGGACAAGCGCTTTCTGCTGCTCGTTATACCGTTCAAGACGACCGTAGTGTTCACTCGTTCCACAGTTATTTTCTGTTTCCCGGCGATCCTGAAAAGCCAATCATTTACGATGTTGAGAACCTACGAGATGGACGCAGCTTTAGCACACGCCGTGTAAAAGCGATTCAAAATGGCCGCCCTATTTTCTATCTCACTGCTTCTTATCATGGCGATGCGCCAGGGTTTGAGCACCAGATTTCAATGCCTGATATTCCGGGACCAGAGAACTTTGCCTCAGAAACTGAATTAGCGAGCCACATTGCGGAATTCTTACCAGAGAAACTGCGCAAAACCTTCTGTGGCGAAAAGCCGATTGAGATGCGTCCGGTGACGGTGGTAAACCCACTGAAACCTAAGAAGACGGAAGCGAAACAATACCTTTGGGTAAGAGCGAATGGCGCGATGCCAGACAACCACTTGATCCACCAATACCTGCTTGCCTACGCATCGGATTGGGGATTCTTAGTGACGGCGCTTCACCCACATGAAGTCTCTATCATGACGCCAAATTTTCAAGTGGCGACGATTGACCACTCAATCTGGTTCCACCGCCCATTCAAAATGGACGAATGGCTGCTTTATGCGATTGAAAGCCCAACGGCAGCGAACACTCGCGGCCTAGTGCGCGGCGAGATCTTCAACCAGAAAGGTGAGCTGGTAGCGACAGCAGTACAAGAAGGTGTGATGCGTTTTACTAAATAGCACTCAAATAAATAGCGGATAAACGCTTCTTACAAGCCCCAAATACGCACAAACAAAAAGAGGCTAGGTTTAATACCTAGCCTCTTTCTTTAATGACGCTTAAGAAAACTCGTCACGCAAAAATCAATAAAACCTACTCAACTTCTAACGTTGGCTCAAACTCGCCTTGAACTCGCGTTTTAATGCCATCACCTGCGTCTCGTAGAAGGTTAAATGGCGATAACACTACGCCTTTCACCGCGCCCTCAGCGGCTCCCTGAGCTAGTTCCTTACTCTTATCAGCTAACAAATTAGCTTGTGCCAAAATACCTGGGACTTCCGCTCGTAGCATTTCAGATTCCGTGACGATGACAGGAATAGTCTGTTCGCGGTAAGACTTACTTTCAGCGAGCATTGGTGGCATTACGTCTACGCGGTATCTCTTTAATTCAGTTAATGTTGGTGGAATAACATCGGTTCTTACCTGCTCGACTTCCGTTCGAACATTTTTCACTTCATCTAATATCGCAGGGATTTTGTTGTCGACCGAGGCTACGGTTTGATTCACATCATCGATCGTCTTTCTAACTTCTTCGACAGTGTTTAACACCTGAGGAGCAAGATCGCTGACATGTTCTGCAAGCGCTAATAGCTCTTCTACTTTGAGCCCTTTGGTGAGGCCCGATATGTCTTCGATAACTTGCGGGTAAGTATCAACGATTTCACCGACTTTATTAGTCAATGAGTAGATGGTGTAACCCAAGTAAAAAATGGCGACCGCCAGTACCAGCTGGATAGCGGTAGATACTTTTGCAAACATGAATAATCCTTTTCTTTATCGCAGAGACGAGATCTAAACTGAGAAGATAGTTAAACTAAAGCGATAGTTAATCTATTACTAGGCGCAGCTTAAAGCGGCAATGCTGTCGTGTACTTCAATGGTTCCATCGCAAACGTCGAGGTCACATTAGAGATACCATCAATGCTATTCACCAAGCGCTTATAGAAATCATCAAAGCACTTCATGTCTTTAACCTGAACCTTCATCATATAATCATATTCGCCAGCCATGCGATAGAACTCCATCACTTCTGGAAATTCCGACACAGTATTCACAAAACGACCATACCACTCATGAGAATGATCACTGGTTTTCACCAATACAAACGCAGTAAAGGAAAGATCCAGTTTTTCCGGGTTCAGCAGTGCAACTCTTTTCTCAATAATGCCGTTCTCTTCGAGGCGCTTAAGCCTTTTCCAACAAGGCGTTGTAGTGAGATTGACCGCTTCAGAAATATCGTTCAATGACAGGGTGCTGTCTTCTTGCAGTAACCCTAATATTTTTTTATCTACGGCATCTATCACACTTTCACCAAATCGCATTTAAAGAGAATAATTTTCTACAATTTAAGCAAAACAAAGCAAATATGGCAAAGTTTTTCTCTCCGATTATAGATAAATTAGAACCATACCAATTGCAAAGAATTCCTACACTCGATCAGGAGAACGTTTATGTGCACTGACCATCAATGGATTAACAACGCGATTCGTAAAATTGAAGCGGACTACCAACGCTCAGCGGATACGCACCTTATCAAGCTCGATCTACCAAGTATCGAAGGCATTGATGTTTACCTTAAAGATGAAAGCACACACCCTACAGGCTCTTTAAAGCACCGTTTAGCGCGTTCTCTCTTCTTATACGCTATCTGTAACGGTTGGGTTGGCCCAGAAACCACGATCATTGAATCTTCATCGGGCAGTACTGCGGTGTCTGAAGCTTACTTCGCTCGCCTACTTGGCCTTCCATTTATCGCGGTAATGCCAAAATGCACAGCGAAGAAAAAGATCGAGCAAATTGAATTCTACGGCGGCCAAGCGCATCTTGTGGACCGCTCAGATGAAATTTACGATGAGTCTCGCCGTTTAGCAGAAGAATTGAATGGTCACTACATGGATCAATTTACTTACGCTGAGCGCGCAACCGACTGGCGTGGTAACAACAACATCGCGAACTCGATTTTCAATCAAATGCAGATGGAAGATCACCCAGTTCCGGCTTGGGTAGTAATGAGCCCAGGTACTGGCGGTACTTCAGCGACGATTGGCCGTTTCATTCGCTACCAACAACATGAAACTAAGCTTTGTGTTGTGGACCCTGAGAACTCTGTATTCCACGAATACTTCCAAACAGGCAATGCGAACGTGAAATGTAGTACATTCAGCAAGATTGAAGGCATTGGTCGCCCACGAGCAGAACCAAGCTTCATTCCTGGTGTGGTTGACGAAATGCGTAAAATCCCAGACGCAGCAAGTATCGCAACGACACATTGGTTATCTGACATTCTTGGTCGCAAGGTTGGCGCATCAACCGGTACTAACATGTACGGTGTGCTTCAGTTAGCCAGTGAAATGAAAGCTCGTGGAGAAAAAGGTTCTATCGTGACTTTGCTATGTGATAGCGGTGAACGTTACCTAGACACTTACTTCAATGACGAGTGGGTAAATCTGAATATCGGTGACCTACAACCTTATGCAACGAAGCTAGAAGCTTTCTCGCAAACGGGTGAACTGGCTTAAGTTCATATAAACCGATAGTTCGAAATAGAAAAGAGCCCTTGATGGGCTCTTTTTTGGTTTGTTCTATTCATCAATTTCTAGCGAGAACAAATTATTCTGGCTTCTGCTTCGCTTCAAATGCCGCTAGTTGTTCAGGCGTCGCTTTTGGCTGATGGTTTTGTTTCCACTCATCGTAAGTCATGCCATATACGCGCTCACGAGCGTCATCGATATCCAAGTCTAAGCCTTGTTGCTCTGCTTCCGCTTTGTACCATTTACTGAAACAGTTTCGGCAGAAGCCAGCCAAGATCATCAGATCGATGTTCTGCACATCTTTATTGTTATCTAGGTGTGCTAGCAGGCGACGAAAGGTTGCTGCATCCAGCTTATCTTGTTCTTCTTGAGAAAGATCTTTGTATTTAAATTCAGCCACTTTACTTTCCTTTATTCGATTTATTGTATTAATTCGTTGAGCTCTGTTTGTTATACAAAAAAAGCCTGCAATTCGCTAGGAGCAAACGCAGGCTTTTCAATATTGTTACACTATTCCGTGTTCATTAATCGTGCGTGTTCATTAACCGTGAGAGGTTCTTCCCACGTTGTCATGGCTAAGCTCTTTATTAAGTTCCGCTTCCACGTGACCCGGAGAGCGTGTTGATCCTGAAATCAGTCGGTACATCGCAGGGATAACGAACAGAGTTACCAATGTCGCGAAGCCCATACCGAAGAAGATAACCGTACCCACAGCCACTCGGCTTTCATAGCCTGCGCCCGTTGAAGTAATCAATGGGATTGCACCGGCTAGTGTGGTGAACGCCGTCATCAAGATTGGACGTAAACGTCGAGCCGAAGCATCAATGATCGCCTTTTCAAACTCAATGCCACGGTCACGAAGTTGGTTAGCAAACTCTACGATCAAGATACCGTTTTTGGTTACCATACCGATCAACATGATCATACCAATCTGGCTGTAGACGTTGAGCCCTTGACTCATCAGCACCAAGCCTAAGAAGCCACCGAAGATACCCATAGGTACGGTGAACATCACCACCAGCGGGTTAATGAAGCTTTCAAACTGCGCGGCCAGTACCAAGTATGCGACCAGCATCGCTAGCGCAAACACCACTAGGATACTTGATTGGTTCTCTTTAAAGTCTTTTGACTCGCCAGAGTAGCTCACTGAAATATCACCCGGTAGCTGTTCAATCGCTTGTTCATCAAGGAAATCGAGCGCGTCACCCAGCGTGTAACCTTCCATTAGGTTCGCTTTAATGGTCACCGATTTCTGCTTGTTGTAGTGCGACAAACGAATCGATGAAGCCACTTCTTCAATGTGCGTCAGCGTATCAAGTGTAACCAACTCACCAGACTGAGTTCGCATGTAGATTTGGCTTAGATCGTTCGCGTTGTTGAAGCTGTTTTCATCACCACGCAGATACACGTCGTACTCTTCACCACGGTCAACGAAGGTCGTTTCACTGCGGCCGCCAAGCATGATTTCTAACGTATCTGAAATGTCTGAAACGCTAACACCTAGCTCTGCTGCACGCTGCTTATCTACGGTTACCAATAGCTCTGGTGTTTTCTCAGAGTAATCGATGTCCGCGCCTTCCATCATTGGAGAATCTTCAGCCGCTTGCTTTAAGAGCTCTGCCCACTTCTGAAGTTCAGAGTAATCAGAACCGCCAAGTACGAATTGAACAGGCTCACTTGAACCACCTTTGAAGCCCGGCATGAACGGGAATACACGTACATCAGGAATACCATTTAAAGATTTACGTACTTCGTTCAGCGCTTCCTGAGCGGTTTCATCACGTTCATCCCAATCTTCCAGGATCATGATAACGAAGCCCGTTTGGTCGCCCGCATTGCCACCAAACGCTGGTGATTGAATACTGAATGACTTCAAGAAACCTTGACCAAGCAGCGGCATTAGGCGCTCTTCAACGATGTCCATATTGGCAGACATACGGTTGTAACTGGTTGCATCGGCACCACGAACAAACGCAAATATAACACCACGGTCTTCTTGTGGCGTCAGTTGCGACGGCACTTGTTGCATCAAGCCATAACTACCGCCCATACACGCGATAATGATGATTGGAGCGGCCCAACGCCAGTTAAGAGCACGGCGCAATACCGCGCGGTATCCAGACTCAAGCTTGCCAAATACGCGCTCGACAAACAAATTGAAACGGTTTGGTTTAACGTTCGCTTTAAGGATCTTACTGCCTAGCACTGGCGTTAGCGTTAATGCGACTAGCGACGAGAAGATCACCGACATCGCAAGCAATACAGAAAACTCGGTAAACAATAGGCCAACCATGCCGTCCATGAACGAGATTGGTAGGAATACCATTACCAATACAAGCGTTGTTGCGATTACCGCGAAGCCTACTTCACGAGTACCTTTATAGGCCGCAAGCAGCGGTGACTCACCACGTTCAATATGGTGGAAAATGTTCTCAACCACCACGATCGCATCATCTACCACCAAACCAATCGACAGAATCAGTGCCATCAAGGTAATCAGGTTGATAGAGAAACCGAAGTAGTACGCGGCAATAAACGACGAGATCAGAGATACAGGTACGGTTACCGCTGGAATAAGTGTTGCACGTGCTTGACCAATAAAGATATAAAGCACAAGGATAACCAAGCCGCCCGTGATAAAGAGCGTGCTGTAAACCTCAGAGATTGAGCGGTCGATAAAGACAGTTGAGTCATAGTCGACAGCTAAACGAGTACCGTCTGGCAAGAACTTTTGAATTGCTTCGACTTCTTTATGGACTAAGTCAGCCACCTCAAGTGGGTTCGCATCTGACTGAGGCACGATACCCATACTTACGTTAACAACGCCGTCACTCTTAAAGGTCGAGTTCTCGTTTTCTGCGCCAATGTAAACATCCGCTACGTCTTTCAAGTAGATAGGTGTGTTATCAGAGGCACGTTTAACGACTAGATATTCGAAATCTTCCGCTTCAGTGTAAGAACGAGCAGTACGAACCGACATCACAATCGCATCGTTACGTACTTCACCACCTGGGCTTTCAATGTTCTCACTGTTCAGAGCAGAAGTGATGTCCGAGGTAGTAACGCCACGACCCGCCATCTGCGCAGGTTTCAGCTTCACGTACATTACTTTGTACAAGCCACCTGAGATATCCACCGAGCTCACGCCAGAAATCAAACTAAAGCGGTCAATCAACACACGTTCGGTGTAGTCGGTTAACTGCGTTCGGTCCATCTCCGTCGAACTTAAGTTGATGTAGACCGAAGCTTCACCACTACCATTGTTCTTATAAACAATTGGGTCGTCGGCTTCATCTGGCAATGAACGCTGCGCACGAGCTACAGCATCACGAACATCACTCACACCGGTATTGAGGTCGTAACCAAGCTCAAAAGTAATCGTGATACGCGACATACCGTTACGCGTTGTGGATTCGATCTCATCGATACCACTGATGCCGGATAACTGGTCTTCAAGGTTGGAGGTTATTTGGCTTTCAATGATGGTGGCAGACGCACCCTCATAACGAGTACTGATCGATACTACCGGGCTTTCAATATCTGGCATCTCACGAACCGCGAGCTTATTGAAAGAGACAATACCAAACACAACCAATAGTAGGCTCAATACGACGGCCGCTACTGGTCTCTTTACAGAAACATCAGATAACAACATTAGTTAGCGCCTTCTTGTGCTTTTTTATCACTTGCTGCATCAGCTGGGCGATTAACGGCAAGCTCTTGAACCAAGACGCCGTCACGCATGTTCACGATACCTTGCACCACGATCTTCTGGCCAATTTCGATGCCTTTGTCGATCACGACTTCGTTATCGATACGTGCCCCAAGGAAAACTTCGGTACGAGTTGCTTTATTATCTTCGTCGATAACATAAACGAAACGCTTCGTACCTGAATACTCAAGCGCTTGAACTGGAATGATTGGCGCTTCCACTGGTGGGAAGTCCATATCCGCCGCCACTAACATACCTGGCTTTAGATAATCATTATTGTTGTCGAAGTGGATTCGAACTCGAAGGTTCAAGGTTTCAGCGTTAATACGAGAATCAATGCCTACTACAGTACCAGTGAACTGAGTGTCGCCCCATGCGCTAGTGCGAGCCGTTACTTTCATACCTTTAGACAGTTTAGAAAGGTAGCGCTCCGGGATCTGCAGATCTAATTGCATTACCGATAGGTCATCTAAGGTCACGAGTTCAGTACCTGCTGTCACCATTTTACCGCGGCTAAAGTCGATAAAACCAACAGTGCCCGAGAATGGCGCGCTGATGTGTAAGTCTTTAAGATTGGCATTTGCAGCAGCTAAACGAGCGTTGGCAATCTCTACGTTCGTTTTCTGAGCGTCAATTTCAGTTTGCGTGATCGCGTTACGTTTCACTAGGCGTTGAAATTCCGCTAGCTTACGTTGCTCGTCTTTTAGATAAGCTTGCGCTTCTGCAACTGCCGCTTTTGCTTTGTCATCGTCGAGTTGAACCAACATCTGCCCTTTAGTGACATCTTGATTGGCTTTAATGTTGATAGAGTCCACTCTGCCAGCCACTTCAGAAGTGATCATTACCGATTGCTCGGCTTCTAGCTTACCGACCAACGAAAGAGATTGGCTAACTTGGTGAATATCAACCTGCTCAGTAACAACAGTGACAGTGCTAGGGCCCATGCGTTTAGCTAGTGCGGCTGGAGACGCCATAAGAATAGACAAGCTAAGCAGGGTTAAAACAGATTTATGCTTCATAATAATGGTCTGCAAGTAAGGTTTATACCAATCACAGTGAGTAAGTGGTCAGAAATAGCGTAGGGAAAAGGCTTGAGAACAAGGTAGCTCTTTTCAACAGATAGTTTCGATAAGTAGTTATTCTACAATCAAAATTTCTGACGCTGTTCTCGAGCATTTTAACAGGCTAGGATGACATGTTATTTACTACGATTGGTATTAATATCTATAAATGAAATTAACCGTATTCTATCAACTGATGAATGCTGTAACGTCAAGAAGTGTAAATCTAGATTAAATTCCATTTACGTTTCTTGGCGAATTGCACAAACCAAACACAATGTAGAAAGCGAGTTACCTCAAGGTGTTACCTATCACTACGTAAACCTTAGTATAGATGTTCACTTCCCGAGCAATATGCGTACTTTTCGCCATCTTTGCCCAAAAAGGCAGCATTCAACACAAAACCATAAGAAAAACTCTTTACAGGTTTAACGTGTTTGCTATGATGCGCTCCGCACTTGAGAGATGCGTTGGGAAAAACATCTCTTTAGCCTATCCATTATGAGTTAGGAAAAAACACCCTGGAGGGGTTCCCGAGTGGCCAAAGGGAGCAGACTGTAAATCTGCCGGCACTGCCTTCGATGGTTCGAATCCGTCTCCCTCCACCATATTCTTCTTACCTCTTTTAAG
>NZ_JBFRLK010000100.1:0-12968 GCF_041469805.1 Vibrio sp. 10N.286.48.C11
TTCGTCACAACCAAGTTTTGCCATTTGCTTCCTTCAGATTTCACCTCACGGTGAACACCCTTGCATAGGCTAACGGTTCTCGCTCGACTGAGCCCGTAGAGGACTTTCACCTCCTAGATCAACGCCATGCTCGGCGCACCAATAAAAAGCCGACAGCGAATTAAGCTGTCGGCTGATGATCGTTCTATCTCAAGTACATTCTATCTCAAACAAGAGAAATAGGATTAAGCGTTAGCTTCACGCTCAGCAATGAACTCAAGAGCCATCTTGATGCGAGCGATTACGCGCTCTTTACCAACAAGCTCCATCACTGCATCAACAGAAGGAGACTGACCGCCGCCTGTTACTGCTACGCGAAGTGGCATACCGATTTTACCCATGCCGATCTCTAGCTCTTCACATACAGCTGCAATTACACCATCTTTGATGTTTGCAGTAGTGAAATCTTCAAGTGCTTCAACCTTAGCAAGAGCAAGCTCTAGTGGGCCTTTAGCAACACCACGTAGGTGCTTCTTCGCTGCACCAGCTTCAAACTCAGAGAAATCTTCGTAGAAGTAACGAGATTGCTCAGCAAGTTCGATAAGCGTGTTACAACGCTCGCCAACTAGCTTGATCACTTCAGTGATAGCTGGGCCATTTGTTGTATCGATCTTCTGTGCGTCTAGGTGCCATTGCAGGTATTTAGCAACGTACTCAGGCTCAGAAGTCTTGATGTAGTGGTTGTTCAACCAAAGTAGCTTATCAGTGTTGAATGCAGAAGCAGACTTGCTGATAGCCTTCAGGCTGAAGAATTCAATCATCTCTTCTTGAGAGAAGATCTCTTGGTCACCGTGAGACCAGCCTAAACGAACTAGGTAGTTGTTTAGTGCATTTGGTAGGTAACCTTCGTCGCGGTATTGCATTACAGAAACAGCACCGTGACGCTTAGAAAGTTTCGCACCGTCATCACCAAGAATCATTGCACAGTGAGCGAAAGTTGGAACTGGCGCGCCTAGTGCTTCATAGATGTTGATTTGACGAGGTGTGTTGTTGATGTGGTCTTCACCACGAACAACGTGTGTAATACCCATATCCCAGTCATCCACTACAACTACGAAGTTGTAAGTTGGTGCACCGTCTGTACGACGAATGATCAGGTCATCAAGTTGGCTGTTTGCGATTTCAATGCGACCACGGATTTGGTCATCAAATACTACGCTGCCTTCTTTAGGGTTACGGAAACGGATAACGCACGCATCGCCTTCTTTTGCTGCTTCGTTTGCTGCAACAATTTTAGGGTGGTTAGCATCGTAGCGAGCCATTTCTTTGTTTTCTTCTTGCTCTGCACGAATTTCATCAAGCAGCTCTTTAGACGCGTAGCATTTGAATGCTTTGTCTTCAGCAAGTAGCTTATCAACCATTTCGTTGTAACGGTCAAAACGCTTAGATTGGTAGTAAGGACCTTCATCCCATTCCATACCCATCCATTGCATGCCTTCTAGAATTGCATCAACCGCTTCTTGAGAGTTACGCTCAAGGTCTGTGTCTTCGATACGTAGAACGAATTCACCGCCTTGGTTTTTAGCGAATAGCCAAGAGTAAAGTGCAGTACGTGCACCACCAACGTGAAGATAGCCAGTTGGGCTAGGAGCAAAACGAGTTTTAACCGTCATTTAAATACCTTGATTATGTAGGTGATTCTTTTAGTGCTCGCCATTACAAAGCCTGTAACAGAAAAATATCACTAAATTTTGGGCGCTATTTTATCACCACCGCTTAAATCTACAATCAGTAGTGAATGATTAATGCACTGTTGTTGTACGAAAGCTGTTATTGAAAGGCCAATTACGTCTTCAAAGTAGCAAATCGATGGTATTAGCCTGTAGGTTATAGTCGCACATTCTTTATTCCCCTCTCTCATTCCCAAATTGAATCCACCAGCTAATGCACCACTAAGATCAAATTCTTGAATTTATGTTTGACCTTACCCTTACGGGAAGGTTTATGTTAGGCGTAGATGAGAATTGGAGTATCGATATGAACCACTACACAACCGCGCTCAACGGCTTAAATTGCATGGGTTGTGCGAAGAAAGTCCGCACCCTGTTTGCTGATCTCGACAACACGACGATCAATGATATATCGCCGACCTACATCGATATTTCGACTCCATTTAATTACGTTCAACTCAACGAACAGTTGGCGACGCTTGGTTATAGCATGGGCAATAAACTGCACCTTTCGTTATCCGGTCTTAGCTGCGGTAAGTGCGTTAGCAAGCTGACTCAAGCACTTGAACAAACCGAGCAAATCTCAGACCTAGAAATCAGCAAACATGAATTGTCCTTGGTTACTCAGCTTTCAGAACCCGAGCTTATTGAGTTGATCGAAAGCGTGGGTTATCACGCGGCTTCCTACTCAGAAGTTAATGAGCCTTTATCTAATTCAGATTCAGAATACGATAAAAAAACAGCGCCAGTGGAGCCGACACAAGATAAACCTGCTGCTAGCCAATATACCTATCACCTTGTTCTTGAGGGGATGACTTGTGCGAGTTGTGTCTCTTCGGTAGAGAAAGCACTGAAAAAGAATGAGTTTGTCGACCAAGCTCAGATCAACCTTGCCGAACAAACTGCCTTGGTTTTCACCTCCAAAACACGTGATCTCATTGAAAACAAGCTCATCGAATCAGTCAAAGCTGCGGGGTATGGCGCCGAGTTTGTTGATGATGCGGCAACACAACAACAAAAACAGCAAGAGCAACAACTTCGCACTCAACAGGCCTTCCTAAAAAATTCAGTGAGTGCGCTACTGCTTGGGGCACCGCTAATGGCATGGGGCGTGTTCGGCGGCAGCATGACCATTACTACATTTAACGACCAACTGGCTTGGGGATTCATTGGTGTGGTTTGTTTAGTGTTGTTAGCCACTTCTGGACGCAGCTTCTTCACCAATGCTTGGCAATCCTTGATGCATAAACGCGCGACCATGGACACGCTAGTAGCTTTGGGTACAGGCGCAGCATGGTTCTACTCAATGTTGGTTGTGCTGATTCCATCATGGTTCCCTGAAGCTTCTCGCCACGTCTACTTTGAGGCGAGCGCGATGATCATTGGCCTTATTTCTTTGGGTCACTACATCGAGGCCAAAGCCAAAGCTCGCACTACAAAATCGCTACAGGCACTGATTAATTTACAGCCTCAAAAAGCGATGGTTATCGTCGATGGCAAAGAGCAAACCATCGCCGTAGAGGCCATCCAAGTTGGCATGCAAGTTCGAGTAAAGCCGGGAGAAAAAGTCCCTGTCGATGGTGTCGTGGTTTCGGGTGAATCTTATATCGATGAATCGATGCTGACTGGTGAGCCGCTTCCCAACGTAAAATCAGTTAATGATGGCGTTTCTGCAGGTACCATTAATGGTGACGGCAGCTTAATTATTGAAGCGACAGGAATTGGCTCAAGCACTATGTTGGCTCGCATTATCCAGATGGTTCGCCAAGCACAAAGCAGTAAACCTGCAATTGCCAAGCTTGCCGACTCTATCTCTGCTGTTTTCGTTCCTGTTGTAGTCGCGATCGCTGCCATTGCCGCCTTAGTTTGGTTTTTTGTTGGCCCACAACCAAGTGCAAGCTACATGCTAGTGGTATCGACGACCGTGCTGATCATCGCTTGCCCATGTGCATTAGGTCTCGCGACCCCACTCTCTATTACTGTCGGTGTCGGTAAAGCGGCTGAGTTTGGCGTTCTAATCAAAGACGCCGATGTATTGCAATCAGCTAGCAAAATCGATGCTGTTGTGTTTGATAAAACAGGCACATTGACCCAAGGAAAACCAACCGTTCAACAGGCCTTTTACCCTAATCTAACGGAACGGGAATTACTGGCTTACGCTTATTCAGTGGAAGTAGGATCTGAGCACCCACTTGCCAAAGCCGTTTGCCAATATGCAGAGAGCTTGGAAGTTTCAGTACTCCCACACAGCGACTTTGAAAACCGCCGCGGCCTTGGCGTACAAGCCAACATTAACGGAAAACACATCCAAGTCGGCTCTCTTAAATACCTAACCCAACTCGGTGTTGATACTCAAATAGGTAGTGACTTTATTGAACTTTGCCGCGCACAAGCATGGACGCCAATCTTCGTCGTCATCGACCAAAAACTGGAAGGCATATTGGGCATTTCAGACGCGTTAAAAATAGATAGCAAACAGGCGATAGCTCAACTAAAATCCGCCGGAATTCACACTGTGCTATTAACGGGCGACAACGACTCTGTAGCTCAAGCGATAGGTAAAAACGTCGGTATCGACGAAGTGATTTCAGAAGTGCTTCCAGAGCAGAAAGCTCAACACATTGTTCAGCTGCAACAGCAATATAAGAGTGTTGCCATGGTCGGAGACGGTATTAACGACGCGCCTGCACTTGCTCAAGCAGATATAGGCATAGCAATGGGTAGCGGCAGCGATGTGGCGATTGAAAGTGCGCAAATGACGCTACTCAACTCGTCGCCATTATCTGTCAGTAACGCGATTGAGCTTTCCCAAGCGACCGTGAGAAACATGAAGCAAAACCTGTTTGGTGCCTTTATCTATAATTCACTTGGTATTCCAATTGCGGCTGGTGTGCTCTACCCATTCTTTGGATTTTTACTTAGCCCTGTCGTTGCAGGCGCTGCGATGGCGATGTCATCAATCACCGTAGTCAGCAATGCCAACAGATTAAGACTGTTCAAACCCACTCATTCTAATATCAACAAAAACCATATTCATGAGGTTAACCATGATTCGTAAAATTATGACTCTTACTGCACTCGCTACAATCTCAGGACAAGCTTTAGCTACTGATGTTCTAAACCACAAATCTCCATACTGCGGCTGCTGCACAGAATGGACTGAACATATGCGAGATGCTGGGTTCGATGTTACTGAGAAGCTCCACGATGATATGAACCCAATCAAGCAGAAACTAGGGATAACACAAGAGCTAGCCTCTTGCCACACTGCAGAGATCGACGGATACGTATTTGAAGGACACATTCCAGCAGATGACATTAAAGCCTTTCTAGAAAACCCACCACGTAATGCGATTGGTTTAGCGGTTCCGGGTATGCCAATGGGTTCGCCAGGCATGGAATATGGCGATAAGAAAGACGAGTATTCTGTGTATGCGTTTAATGAAAAAGGTCAGGTGTTTGAATACCGTCACTACAACGGAAAATAGAACCTAAACAGACCAACACACAGCAATAAAAAGAAGTCATAAAAATAGAGCCTAGCATTCAGTAAACCCAAGACTGTGGTTTACTTGCTAGGCTCTTTGCTTTTGGACAGTAAAGCAAATCTTGTCGCGGCACCAACCGGGCTGTTAGTACCGCTATGTTCCCCTCGCTAATTAGCTAGCAAGCTATTTAGCAAAAAGCTATTTAGCGAAGAAGCTCACTCGGCTAATAATCTAATAGACTAAGCAACCAAGCGAATCAGCTTAGAAGCCGTAAGAAGCACCGAATACGAATGCGTTGTTCTGCTTAGAATCGCCGTTTGCGAAATCTACACCGTTAGCTTGGCTACGGAATTCAAAGTAAGGTTGAACACCTTGACGAGTCCATGTTGCACGTAACTCGTGGTCCATCGCTTCAGCATCAATCATGTATACGTTGTTGTAGCTAAGCGCTAGGTCAGCATTCACTGTGTAAGCAATGCGGTTATCCATGCGGTAGTCTGTGTCAGCATTAGCTGAAGTATCATCGATGTGTGCACGAGTACGGTTACTAATAGAGATGCCGTTGTCGAAGTTGTAACCGATCTTAACTAGTGGACGGAACTGAATGCTTTCGCCTGCAGAGAATAGGTGTTGGTAACCCGCAGCAACCCATAGGTTGTCAGTGATGTTGAAAGATTGCTCACCACCTACAGTGATGCCTGGAGTAGTATTACCTGCACCGCCATTTTCAGATTCAAGTTTGCCCAGTTGGATACCATCAAACTCAGAATAAACCGTGAAGCCGCCTAGAGAGTTGTCAAACGTGTGACCAGCTTCTAGCGTAGAAGTCATGTCAGAACCGTGGATACGGCCATCGTCATGAATTTGGATGTTACCCGTTACGTAAGAAGAACCAGCAAAAGCACTAGAAGCGAAAGCAAGAGAAAGAGCACTTAGAGCGATAATTTTTTTCATAGTAAACTGCCTTAGTTTAATTTTTTCAGCGGCACATCTTCGGTACATCATTCACCTTCACCGCTTGAGTAGTTGGTAGCCTCCCTGGCATGAAATCTATGTTGCTCGAATTAATTCGCGTTTAAAAATAAAAGGGACAGCAGAGTGATCCCTCTCACTATCAAAAAAAGACAAGTTATTTAAAACTTTAAAATCAACAACTTAAAAACATAAAAATTGATAAAAAACTTAAGATGGAAAAATATACAGATCGGGATCACGTTATTTCACGAAGAAAAATTAGATCTAGATAGTTGAATCACATCTGATTTAGAGTTTTTTACAGGTGGCTTATTTTTTGAAGAGAATAATGAGAAGCGCGTCACTTTTGGGATTAAAGTCACCTTATGTGCATTGTTGATGATATGACCAAAGGCGATTTCTATATGTTTCAGTTTTGGATATGCACCTAATTCGCAGTAAACAAAAAGAGCTCCCGTTTTATCTTGAATAAGATAAAGGTCAGGAGCTCTTCTACTAATAGTGCTTATCGATTATTTAACTGAGGTCACTCGACTTACTTTCTCACCACTTTCTGAAATAGAGCGGATGTAAGTCTCACCAGAAACTGATGGACGTTGTTGCTCATCGTATGTTAGCCAGTTTTCGCCATCAGCAGAGTATTGCAGCTCTACACCTGGGAATTGAACGTTCATCGCTAGCTTACCGTCAACAACCTTCGCACCTGGAACTGGTAGTCGGTAATCAATACCCGCTTTTTCTAGCTTAGCTAGCTCACGTTGACCAAGAATATTCGCGAAGCGATTAAAGTCGCTGTTCAACGCTTGCTTATTCACTAAGTTAGTTTCTTGAGAGTATTCAACACCAACCTTGTAGTCGTTTTCCCAATCTGCTCGGTGCCATGCGCGCTCTGCTGCTGCCAATACGCGAGGGAACACCATGTATTCATATTGCTCGTCAGTACGTACTGTTTCTGACCAAAGTTGAGCTGACAGACCGTAGAAAGGTTTAGCTTCAACCTCACCTTTACCACTGAAGCCATTGCCGTCACGGTCTAGAGATGTTTCTGCGTTTTGTGGCATGTTCTCTGGCGCAAAGCCAAACATCTTACGAGTATCGGTTGCACGTGTTGCCCAGTAGTAACCACGTTCTGCTGCGTCTACTTCGTATGGCATATCCATGTATACGTAATCTGGGTTAGAAACAATTACGTCATAACCTTTCGCAGACCAGTCGTAAACTGATGAAGTGCCGCCCCAGTAAAGAACATCCCAGAAGTTAACGCGCGTACTTTCTGTTGCAAATGCTTCTTCACCTTCGCTGTATTTCAGGCCATCTTGCCACGCTTGGAAGTGTGGAATACCCTTCTCAGCAACAATCTTAGACACCTCTTCTGCAAAGTGGCTTGGCAGGTGACCGAAATCGCTTACTGTACCGTCAGCAATTAATTTCTGACATTGTGGAGATTGTTGGAACGGCTTATCTTGCTTAGATAAATCAATGTTACCTTTCCATGCCACTTTGTCTTCTGCATTAATATCTTGTAAGCCAGCGCCTAACTTAATGTTTTTCGCTTCATCGCCACCAAAGTGCCAAGTCGTTAGCGGTACGCCCGCTTCTTGGTGCATTGCCGCCACTTCAGAGATTACTTTATCGACGAAGTGAGTTGATGACTCCATACATGGGTTAATGAAGCTTTGCTTATCGTAGAACTGAACCGTGGTTACATTCGATGTATCTTGCGGATCCATCAAGCGGTATTCGTTCGCTTCTGCTTCTTTGCCTTCCGCCATGAGACGAGTGTAACGCGCTTCCATTGATACCACAGCTGAACGAGCGTGTGCTGGCATATCAATTTCAGGGATAACTTCGATGCTGCGCGCTTTAGCGTAGCTTAGGATCTCGACGTAATCCGCTTTACTAAAGAAACCAGAGCCAAAGTTGTCTGTTGTTGGACCAGAACCTAGCTGAGGCAGTAAGCAGCTTTGTTCATCCAAATCAAAACAACGATTAGACCCTACATCCGTTAGCTCTGGTAAACCTGGAATTTCTAAACGCCAACCTTCATCATCCGTTAGGTGAAGGTGCAGTTTATTCATCTTGTATGCCGCCATTTGATCTAGCGTTGCTAGGATGGCATCTTTTGAGTGGAAGTTTCGAGCAACGTCCACCATCACACCACGATAATCAAAGCGCGGCGCATCTTTAATTGACAGTTGTGGTAATGATTCAGCGTTCTGACTATCTATTAGGCCAAAAATAGACTGAACTGCGTAGAAAGCACCCGTTTTATCAAACGCTTTAATTGCAATCCCCTCTTCCGAGATGCTTAGTTCATAAGCGCCAGATTTCGCTAAATCACCCGTAAACTGAGTAGGAACAACAGCGACACTCACAGGTAGGTCGCCACTCACATCTACGTTTACCACATCTGCACGTTCTTCAATTGCTGCGAATTGCTCAGCGTCGAATGCGTCTTTAGGTAGGGCAATACCACCAGCAATGCTAACTGAACCTTCACCGGCTTCTACCGACATTGGCGTTGGTAGTAAAGTAGTTGATACGTCTTGCGTTGCTAGATCAGCATTCTTTTCAAAACGCGTCACCGCTGTCGCCATTACGTTATTATCATCAGGCGTACGCTTAAGGTTATTACCCTCTAGACCAGTTACGAACGATGCAACATCTTCTGTATTCAATGATGCAATCATCTTAGGTTCTGCGTTTGGCGCCGTCACGAATGCACCTGGCATAAAGTCAGTTTCAAACAGTTGCCAGTATTCACTCGTTAACGGAAGAACCACTTCTTCACCAGCCGCAAAGCCGTCAAATTTTTCAGTAGGTTCTAGCTTGTGAAGGTCACCAGTAACGCGAGTGATCTTAAATTGCTCATTATCAACATCTAAAATAAGACGAATACTGTGGAAGTAGATGCTCCAATCTTTAGAGTCAATCGCTTCACCTTCATTGGTTAGCGTCATGTTCACTTTATTACATGACGCCCATTCAGCACCTAGGTCCTGACAAGCCAAGCCTTCATTCGCACCATGATTAGTTAGAATTTCGTACTGAACATCAAGATTATCAGCCAGTGCATTCACTACTTTTTGTTCTGGTGCTTGCGTTACTGCACAACCTGTTAGGCCAGCCAATACCGCTACAGATAGTAAGTTTCTCTTCAACATCGTATTCACCCATAAATTAAAAATTGAGTAAGAAGCAAAATGGAGCGCTTCGAAAGTTAGATAAACTATATGGGCTTATTTTTTACCGTGAATTAAATCGAGCTAATAAAGTGATCGGCTTCAAATCTCAAAAATATTGATAAATTTAATTTAAATAAAATCATCAAGTTACAAGCAACGGCACTTCCGTCATTTTAATTTTGACGTAAAATTTGAGAAATGAATCACAATCTTTTTTACCGATTTCATAAAATCGTGTCATTGGTAGTCAGAAAGGATTTAGAGTTTCAGCGTATTATTATACTTTTCGTACAAACAACGTGACATTGTTCTCAAAAAAAACCGTTAAAAAACACCGTCAAAATCGATTTTAACGAGTTTAATACTTCCTTAAGGAGCTCCCTTTGCGTCCACTCTGGTACATGGTTTTATTCGTTCTCGCTTTTTCAGCTAGGCAAGCGGTCGCCGAGCCCCTTTATTGGCAAGCACAAAAGGATGATCTGACACTCACTATCTTAGGTTCAGTGCACGTTGGAGACGAGAGTATGTACCCCCTTCCTTCGGCGATCACCGACGCGCTAAAAAACAGTGATGGCTTAATTATCGAAACGGATATCAGAAAGTCTGATGGCGTTGTATATCCCCACAACAAACTCACAACTGCCGATGTACTCAATGAACAACAGCTGCAATTATTAACCGACATCTCAAAATCATTGGGCATGCCGACGCAACAGCTGCTTAGTTCACCGCCTTGGGCAACTTCTCTCTCCATACAAATGCAGCAGTTAAAAAACCTTGGTTATGGCTCCGCCAGCGGCGTTGATGCGACGCTAGCGAACAAAGCGACTACCCAAGATGTTCCGGTTATCAGTTTGGAGCCTCTGCAATTCCAAATAGACCTGATGACAAAACAAAAGGACGACGGTAAAGAGTGGTTAGTCAGTAGCCTTGAAGAATTTGACCAAACTGATCGCGTGGTTCATTGCCTGATTGAAAGCTGGAAAGCGGGTGATTTAGCGAAGCTGGAAGCCTTCTCAGAACTGTCAGAGATATCGCCTGAACTTGAGAAAGCATTCTTAACCGATCGCAACATAGACTGGGCAAACAAACTATCCTCCAATGATTGGAAGCTTAAGACTAAAGGGAACTACATGATAGTAGTTGGTACCTTGCACCTAATTGGAGAAGGTAACCTTATACAGTTATTAGAAAAGAAAGGCTTCAGTGTCATTCAGCAATCACAAAGCCAATCAGCCCAATGTCAATTTGAGACTAGCTAAAAAAGCTAACGATGCTCAACCTCATTTTGTTTTCGTTATAAAAGCATTTCCTTAATAACAGAATCTTTACATTTAATAGCACCATTGCAGTGCTATTATCTTTCGCTCTTTTTACCTATGGCGTTGTTCTAATGAAACCAGTACTTTTTGCTTTCCCTTTAGCCCTCACGATGCTGATGCCCTCAATAGCCTCAGCCAAAGAAACATGAACCATCGAACAGTTTCAGGCGATAGACATACAACCGGATACCAAAGGCGGTGTATTAGATAAAGAAAGCGGACAGTTTTTGATTACAGAGAAACCACCGATGCGCTGCGCCAATATTACGTTCACAACATCTACAACACGAAACCGTATCGCAAGCCAAATGAACAACAATTTTGAAGCAAACTTTTACGACAACCAAACGGGAAGCTCTCACTCGGTGACGTTTGATGAAGATGAAATAAATCGAATAGGCCCGAATAAGCCAGCGGAAGCGTATGTTTGTTTTGTTACCTCGGAAACACCGATAAAAGATATTACGTGTGATGTGAATTGATCATTGAGTTGCTTGAAGAAAAAAACAGGGCTAAGGGAAAGGTCCGTTTTCCGCATAGCCCTATTTTGCTGCTTACTCGGTAGCTTAAAGTATGTCTGTACTCGCTTCGGAATAACGTGCGATAATCGGATTTTCTAATGCATTCGGATCGCCCGGCGACCACATTCCACGCTTCATTCCTTTCACAATCAAATGAATCACCGCGGCATCAATAGCAGACATCACAGCAATATTGACCGGTTCATTTTGGCTATAGCCCATTTCAACTTCCAACAGTTCTTTGTAATCAACAAATCGAAATGCGCCGAACCCAATCTCGTGTGAAGAGATAGTTTTAGTGGTGGTGACACTCAATAGAACTTGCCCGGTTCTTACATCAACGGCTCTTAAGTTAACCGTCACTTGATCGGTTCTATACTGTCCTGAACCACCGACCCCAAGATACTTGGCACCCGCACCGCCTGTCACGATATTCGAGTCATAAGCCACAATCCCGCCTTCGATGACGATGTTAGCGGAACTCAAAGACGACAAGTCTGCCCCATGATTATTTACGACCTTATCTTTTTTCTGAGCCGCTCGAATGATCTTACGTTCAGTCAATAAGTTTTGGAGCCCTTCACGCTCCAGAGGTACAAACCACTGAGAGTCGATAAGTGCTGTCGTCAATAAAGACGTCCCACCCTGTGGCACTGCTGTGGAAAAGTTACTGTTTGGCTGAGGCTTGTATTGGCCTGTTTGATCTCTAAAGTCATAAACTGAGACCAATATTTTCCCGCGAGGCTGAGGTAATGAGATAAGATCGGTATAAGTCGATCCTCTCGGCATCAGTTTTGGCGTTTCAGAAGTCTCTGGAATTTGCATAGAGTAAGTGCACCCTCCCAACACAAAGGTCAAGAGGACGATAATGATCGATTTCATAACACAATCCTTGTGATTAGAGGTCTGGGTTTAGTCCCGAAACACTGATTTCTGTTGATTCCCCTGTCGCTTTATCGACGATTTGAACGAGTAAGGTCCCGGAGTCGTCAACAATATTGAGGAAAAAGTCATCTGTTTCTAACTGCCCTGTATTTCCGTTACCTACATCAGCAAGCAACTGGCTTATCAAACGAGACTCTAAACTAGACGCTAAACGATCTAAGGCTGATTCTTGCTCATCAAAGATATCCCTTGCACTTGGGTCTTCATAATCATTGATAGCATTAGAGTGATTAAAAAGGTGAGAACTGTTTAAAGCGTTTCCGCCAAAACTTGGATTTACGGGCGTATAAACTAATTCGCTTGAGTAAACCGAAGGCGAAACTATCAGCGCAATGAGCGCGGCCTTTCTGGAAAATATCGACATCCTTGGCTCCTTAAAATTCATCATGGTCTAGATCGTAAGTGTCCTGAAAGAGTCTCTCTGCTTGCCATCTGATAATGTAATTCCCTACAACTCGAGTGGCATCGGCAGCTCGTTCTTTCGCTTGTCTACGACCAGGGGACAACGCCGTACGGAAGACCGGTTTTCTAGAGTGTTGAACCTCTATGATGCTTCCAGATAAAGCCGTTGGCCTCTCTTTTACCGTCAAATTTTCCTTAAGGTTGGGATAACTCTCGTTGAGCGATTGCGAGAAGAAGAAGTAGAAGTCATCGCCTAAGCGCGTAATTGTTCTATCCACTATGATCCCGTCAACTTCGCTAAAGTCGTTAAACTTTTCCTTCAGGTTATTTGTCGAATCCTCAAGTTTTGTTCCATTTTCTAAGGGAGCACCGTTTTCAAGACCATGACTCGTATCCCCTGCACGGCTTTGTTGCGTAATTC
>NZ_JBFRLK010000101.1:0-24402 GCF_041469805.1 Vibrio sp. 10N.286.48.C11
TCTTAAGTGAACGGCATTAGTCACTAAGACGGCATTTTTGACAGAGTTTTAAGTTAACTAAACTGACTACTCAGCATTCAGAGGATCTTCAGCAACAACTGCAGAGAATGTACTTGAGTTGTATGGCGATGCACTTAAATCTGCGCCAATACTGTAGTTCTCGTAGTCATCAGAAAAAATTTCAGTCGTGCCTGCTGTATCGGAATAAACCTTGTAGTCGTCGACGTATAAAGTCGTATCCGCTGTTCCACTGTTTGATGAGAACTTAATGGTTGTCGCAGTGACTTCCACACCTGGATTAGTGTTTTGTGATGTATAAGGACCATACTCTGTACCATTGACTTTCACGGTGTAAGTACCAGCAGCGCTCAAGCTTGATGTGTCCCAAGACATCTCTAGGTCAATCCATGTACCTGGAGTGAATGTCGTGACTTGAGTGCTTTCACCACGGAGTGTGATCTTCCCTTCATCAATTTTGAATTCTCCGATTAATGAACTGGTAGAGTTAGCTGAATCAAATAAAGAAACATATGCAGACTCAGTTTCAGCAGCATCATAGTACATCGAAACTTTATGTGTACCCGTCGTCATGCCTGAATCAAACTTGTAACGCAACTCTCCGGTGTCACTTGTATCTTGGTCGGTAATTGCGGCCACTTGGTTGTCGGTAGGCTCAGATGGATCTGGATCGACAGGAGTCTCTCCAGTCAAACTAATAACCTTAGCTTCAGAAGTGCTACTGTTATACGGGTTGTTGTTTAAGTCATATCCAACGGAGTAGTCATTGAAAGTGTCTTTGAACTCTTCAACATACTCTCCAGTAGACTCATTAAGTGAGTATACTTTTAGGTTGTCGGCAATCAGTTCATATGGCGTTACGCCACTGTTTGTACCTAGACGAAGGGCAATAACTTGAACTTCACCTGAACTATTTGATGAGACCGCTCCAGTATAGGTTTCACCATTGATGGTAAAGGTATGTGACGTTGGCGTCCAAACCACCTCGACAGTTGCATCAAACGTGTTGTTTGCATCAAAGGTACCGCCAGTCGCAGTTAGTGAACCAGAAGCGTCGCGGAATTGAATAATACCGTCACCAATCGCTATTTCACCGTGATGATAAGCGTTGCTTACTTTATCGTTCTCATCATTGGTTGAATAAAGCGAAATATAAGAGTTGTTCTGACCTTCATCAATTTGAGTGCTATCTGGATTAAGTTGGTAGGTTAGATCAACAGTTAACTTACCTGAAGAAATCGTTTTGCCGACCGTAGAGCTCGTGTTTAAGATCTTCAGTCTCAACTCACCAGTATCATCGGTTAACGTATCTAAAATTTGAGCGGCATTATTAACCCCTGAAGCTTCATCTGCTGTGTCTGCAGAACTCGTAACTTCAGTATTTTCGCTGTGGTCGGTACCTGAAATAGGAATGTTGCCGCCAATACTAAGCCCACCGTCAGCTGCGGAGTAATCACCATCTACGGATATTGTGCTTACTGAACCATCATTATTGAATAGCGTGAACGCAACTTGACCTGAAGTATCATCTTCAATTGTCTCTTCATAAGTGGTTTCAAATCGTTCGTATTCACCGAGTGTGGTGTCAGCTGAATTGTCAGTGTAGTAATAAAGTGTCTCACCATCTGCTGAGAAGCGATATACGTTGGGTAAATCAGTACTACTCGATGATGAATAGGCTGCTGAGAATGCTGAAGTATCAGAAAATTCCCAATAACCATTTAATAATGCTGAGGTAGGTGTTGCAGGATCGGTAGAACCATCCGTCGGAATAGGTAAACCATCACTGTTACAACCAAATAATAAACCTGTCGAAAGGGCAACAGCTGTAGCGACTTTAGAAATTTGCATAAAATATTCTCTTTATGATATTAAATCCATATGTAAATCACATAAGAAATAGATAATGAATAGTCGTTAAATATTTATTAGGATGAAGCTAATTCTGATTAGAACATCCTATTATTTAAAATAAAGTAATTAAAATATGCCCAAATAAATTACAAGAGGAGAGGGCTATTTTATATTCTGACTATTTTATTATTAGAATGAGTAAGCAACACCAACGCGGTATTTAGCTTCACGATCTTTAGAAGACGAGCTGATATCAGATGACCAGATTTCTGCAAAAGGTTTCCATGAACCAAACTTGTAGTTTACTTTTAAACCTGCGTCCCACTCCCAATCATCACTATTATATAGAAGTACGTTATCTAGCGATTTTACATAGTTAGCTTCGTAAGAAAGGCCAAGTTTAGGTAGAGATTGAATTTTGTAAGAACCCGTTAGTGTGACTTTAGACTTTTGAGCTGATTCTAAACGTTCACCAGTTTCAGAGTCTTTGTCACCAAATTGTGTATGGTTACGGAAATCAGTATATTCATGACGGTAACGAATTGCGGTGGTTAGACCCATGTCTGCTTTATAGCCAACACGGAACTGAGGCTTGAACGTAACCTTCTTCATCTTCCAGTCGCCGTCGTTGTAGTTCGGCTCATCCCAGTCCCAAGCGATTGGCATACCAACTTGTAGGTACCAGTTGTTATCAACCTTATAAGTTGCGGTATTTTCGACTTCCATGCCGTAGATATACCAGTTGCCATCATAGAAGCTTCTACTGTTCGCTGATTTAACTTCGCCTGAATCTGCATCGTAGTAAGAATCGTCAGTATGGAATTTAACTTCAAGGCCAGTTGAGTGCTTCCACTTATCTGACAGTTTGAAGCTATGACCTAGTTTTACACGGTGCTGGTGGCGAGCGTCGACATGAGCTTCATCGCCATTGGTTTTTGTATAATCAGTCGCTGCACGATACTCATAGCGGTAATCAAGTGTTGTCGCTGATGCCATTCCTGCAAATAAAGTTGTTGCCACTGCGATAGCAACCATATTCATTTTTTTCATCATTACTCTCGTATTTTTAGATTTAAGATTAAGTAAAGGTAGGGTATTCCTAGTGAGCCACCCAATAACTCATACAATAATCTTATATGTTAAGTTTATGAAAAACCGTGAGCTGGTACTCAATGCGAATAAATCAAATATTGACTGTTTTATAATTGAGGGGTGAGTCACTCATTTTTGGAATGTGACATACAACAAATGGTCTTTTTTGTTAAAATTAGCGGTTTTTTGGTCGTTAATTTAACATTTAAGTCGCTATCTATAGCAAAGCGTTATGAATATCCCATTTTTAATGCTGTGTTTAATCTCAATAATGACGCCCCTCTCAGTTTTCCAATGTTGACGAGAAAAGCAAAAAACATGTGATAAAATAATACAAATGTTTTATGGGTGGTGTGACAATAGGAAGCGCTCGGCTATCAGATAAATGACTTTTATCTTTTAATGGGCCGTGGTTTGGGAGTGTCATGCTTAGAATTTTTGTCCAATGGATGGTCGCGGAAAAAATGAAAAACGTAATATGTTTGGCAGTAACTGCTTCAATTTCTTTGGGAGCCTATGCTTCTGACATGAAAGCTCCAGCCAACTACAGTCAGTTTCAAGATATTTTGAATATGTCAAAACTTCAGATGTCAGATCCTGATGGTAAACCTGGCAACAAGAAAGATTATGCGAGCAAAGGCAATTTTGATGGTGTTGTGTTTGAACACTTCTATGTTGATGAACCCACTCAGGCACTGGTCTTTAAAATGGCGGGTTACAAGAATCGCAGTGAGATCCGCGTTAATGACAACTTTAAGGTCGATGAGCCTAATAAGTACCATCACTTGAGTGCTGAGTTCATGCCCATTAACCCTCGCGATTCGGTAAAAAACAGCGAAAAAAAACGTGATGAAATGACGTATCTGCAAGTACATAACAAAGGGACGTACTACGACGGAAAGCCAGGTTCTCATGGCGAAGGGTATATTCCCCATCCTTTAGTTCGTGTGGTGTATGACGCCGACAGAAGTGGTAAGACAGATTGGTATTGGGCAATCATTAAAAATAATGCCGTTAATTGCAGCTCAAATAGTGGGAATAAAGGATCAACGGAATGCAAAAAGGCTTATATAAAATTGCCACTGGGTCCAATAGCTGAAAAAGGTACAGATAAGTTCGATATTTATGTCGGCAACCAAAGGTTAATTATCAACCATAACGACAGCACAGTTGTTAATCATGACATTAGTTATTGGAAAGATATGGTTAGCTATTATAAAGCGGGCGTTTATAACCAATTCAAGAATGGTGAAAGCGAAGCCCACTTCTACAATTTAGTTTATTCAATTAAAGATTCAGCTGTTATTACCAACTAGGTTTCTTACACCTAGTTAATATTAATGGGATTACAAATACTCGTTTGTTATTAAGGATAATTTGGATGTTCAAAAAAAATATGCTTGCTGTAGCTTTGCTATCAGCAGTTCCTATTGTGTCGTTTGCAAATAACGGTGTGTCTTATCCAGTTCCCGCTGATAAGTTTGATATGCGAAATTGGAAAATAACGATCCCTTCAGATATTAATGAAGATGGACGTGTTGACGAAATCGAAGGGGTGGCAATGATGAGCTACTCACACAGCGATTTCTTCCACCTTGATAAAGACGGTAATCTCGTCTTTGAAGTACAAAACCAAGCGATTACCACGAAGAACTCGAAAAACGCACGCTCTGAGTTACGCCAGATGCCACGCGGTGCTGATTTCTCAATCGATACGGCGGACAAAGGAAACCAATGGGCATTGTCTAGCCATCCATCAGCAAGCGAGTACAGTGCCGTTGGCGGCACGCTAGAAGCGACCCTAAAAGTGAATCACGTAGCGATTAACGCTAAGTACCCAGAAAAGTACCCAGCTCACTCGGTGGTTGTTGGTCAGATTCACGCTAAAAAACATAATGAGTTAATCAAAGCTGGAACTGGTTACGGGCATGGTAATGAACCACTAAAGATCTTCTATAAGAAGTTTCCTGGCCAAGAAATGGGTTCAGTATTTTGGAACTATGAGCGTAACCTAGAGAAAAAAGATCCTAACCGTGCCGATATAGCTTACCCTGTTTGGGGTAACACTTGGGAAAACCCAGCGGAACCGGGTGAAGCAGGCATTGCTCTTGGTGAAGAGTTTAGCTACAAAGTGGAAGTGAAAGGCACCATGATGTACCTAACGTTTGAAACAGAACGTCACGATACGGTTAAGTATGAAATCGATCTGAGCAAGGGTATTGATGAGCTTGATTCACCAACGGGTTATGCTGAAGATGATTTCTATTACAAAGCGGGCGCATACGGCCAATGTAGCGTGAGCGATTCTCACCCTGTATGGGGGCCAGGTTGTGGCGGTACTGGCGATTTCGCTGTCGATAAAAAGAATGGCGACTATAACAGTGTGACTTTCTCGGCACTAAAGTTGAACGGCAAATAGTACATAAGGCTAGTTAGAAACAGGCCTTAAGGAATGTTTTCGAAGACCACTGAACCGAATGTTGAGTGGTCTTTTTGTTTTCTATGAGATTTAAGATGAGCCGGGTATCAGCGAGAGTACAATGAAGCTTACCAATGAACGGTACAGCTGAAACAATACAACCTTGTCAAAAGACAAGGTTGTAATCAGAAAGCGTAGAAAGATTTTAGGACGGCGACTCGATACCGGACTTAGTCATACATCAACTCTTTAGCTTTGTCGGCATCAAACTCCTTTAGAGACTTTCGAGCTAAGTGACGGAATGGGAAAGCTTTAACGACTTCTTCGAATGGTTGGATAGCAAAGGCCCAAAAGATAGAGCCATCTAAACCAAAGATGATCAATGCACACAATGGAATTGAAATTACCCATTGACCAGTAAAGTTGATTTTGAAGACTGCGGTCGTTTTTCCTAGTGCTCTTAGTACATTCCCATGAACCGTGTTGTAGCCACGAACAATTGGCAAGAATATGTAGAGTGGGGCGATAACGGCCAATGCTTGATAGGTAGACTCATCCAAGTTCGGGTAAATGCCACCAATGACCAGACTTAATCCTGCGAATAAGAGTGCACAAACGAAAGAAATGACGACTGCAATATCGATACTGGTATCGACGTTTTTGACTAGGTCATCCATCTTTTTGGAGCCAATCGCTTGGCTGATAGTAATCGCGGAAGAGTGAGCCCAAGCGGTAATAAATTGAGAGACAGCCCTGATCCAAGGCATCACCAAAGTAATCGCTACGTAAGCGTTGATGTTAAGTTGCGAATACAACAATTGATATATCGTTGCGCCAATCAAAAGCATGGTCACGTTCGCTGCTACAGGGAATATTTCGATAAAGTGACGGCGAACGTTGGTAAAGAATTCAGAGCGCTGAGCGTCTAATTTGAGTGAAATCGCTGAGCTTAAATGCACGCACAAAACCAAATACAGCAAGCGGATCGTTATTGCAATAATGCTGCCTAATGCAGCGCCTTGTACTCCAATCCCTTCAAAATTAGAAAAACCATGAATCAGCACATATGAGAGTACAGCATTGATAGGCAGTTCAATTAAGTAACCTTTGAATGGGACTTTAGTTCTGCCTAGCGCATTAAATAAAGCAATGATCACCTGCGTTAACGCGGTAAAAATAACGATGTATTTCGAGATGTCTAGATAGCGGCTGATTTCTAAGTGAAGGGAAGCGTCATCTGTTAAAGCTTGAATCAAGGGTTGTTCGAAAAAAGTAAGTAGAAGCCAAAATAGTGTTGCTACGCCAAGGTTGATAAATAACCCTGCCCAAAATGCTTTAGATAATGATGCGGCGATGCCAGAGCCCACTGCGCGGCTTAATACTAACTGAGTACCGTTTGCCAGCGCCATTTGAATTCCCAGTACAAAGGCAACGATAGTCGTCGCAATCCCCATTGCAGCTAAAGGGATTTCACCAAGAGGAGAGACAAGCAGTGTGTCGATCATCAACATCGACTGCATCAAGATACCGTTTAAGGCGAGGGGCCAGGCGAGAGAGAAATTTTTCCTTACGTACGATTGTGAAGACACAAACAACACCTTATGTGTATAACCGTAAGCTTTCTCTGAGGTGGCGGAGTAGAGCGTTTAAAGAAGAAAACACTACGGTAGTTGATGGTTAAAAAATGGGTGCTAAAACAAGACTGACTTGTGTCTTTGAAAAACAAGTCAGTTTGGTTAATCTCGGTTATGCGATGGCTAATTCAACCCTAGAGAGCTTTTGGTTCTCATCGTCTAGCAGGACTTGAGAAGCAATTCGAGCTTGCTTGGCATCGCCAGACATTATTGCGTCGTAAATCGCTTTGTGTTCTTCTAAACAGAAGCGACCGCCTTCAGCGGAGTGGTCGATAAACTGCTTGAAGATAGTCGACAGAATGTTCGCGAATGGAATGTAAAATTGATTACCTGTCGATAAGAAAATCGTTTGGTGAAACAGGTGATCGTTGGTCGTCCACTCTTCATAATCGAAGCTATTTGCTGCGATGGTCATTTTCTGGAAAAGAATCGAAAGCTCTTTGCGTTGCTCTACAGTGGCATTGGTTGCAGCGAGCGCACACGCTTCCGGGTCAATCGCTTTTCTTAAGCCTAAAAATTGAGACAAGAAGGGTTTAGTATCTTCTAAATCTTGGATCCAGTACAGCAATTGCGGGTCCAAGAAGTGCCACTGTGTTCTCGGTTTGATACGAGTGCCCACTTTTGGCTTCGACTCGATTAAACCTTTTGCCGAAAGTAGCTTAGTTGATTCTCGAAGGGCAGTTCTGCTCACTCCAAAGATTTCGCACAGCTCCATTTCGCTGGGTAACTTTTGATTTTCTTCTAACTCGCCTGACAAGATCTTGCGAGCAATTTGTCTCGCCACTTGAACATGAATTCGGCGGCTTGAATCTTCCACCAATGTAAATATTGACATTTAAACCACCTGAAATTGAAACTTTGAAAACACTAAAAGCCAGACGAATCTGGCGCTTAGTGTCAGTGTATACGTCTAATATAGTGTGAGGTTTTCCCTCATCTACTTGGGTCTGATGACCTTATTTAGTGTGACGATCTTAACGACTTTATATAACTTAACGATTCTATATAACTTAGTGAGCTTATATAAGTCAGCTAGCTAGGGCGTTATTTGTCCGCCGTTAACATCTAGGATTTGTCCTGTGATGTACCCGCTACAAGCGTGCGATGCAAAAAAAGCAAATGAAGGGGCAACTTCATCAATATTGCCAAAGCGTCCCATTGGAATGTTGTTAGCAATGGTCGCTTTCAAATCGTCGCTTTTGCCATCGTGAAATGCGGTGT
This sequence comes from Vibrio sp. 10N.286.48.C11, assembly GCF_041469805.1. Lineage (NCBI taxonomy): Bacteria > Pseudomonadati > Pseudomonadota > Gammaproteobacteria > Vibrionales > Vibrionaceae > Vibrio > Vibrio sp. 10N.286.48.C11. The sequence continues at coordinate 8,239 of NZ_JBFRLK010000101.1, forward strand.
CGATAGTGCCCGGTGAAACAATGTTGAAACGGATATTGTCTTGCGCGAACTCTTTCACCCAATTGCGGTGAATGTCGTGTAACCAAGCCTTAGACGCGGCATAGATGCCTGCACCAACACCACCGCCTTCGCGAGCGGCGATAGATCCTGTGCTAATCACACAAGATGTTTGCCCGGACTCAGCAGCAGAGGCGCGTAAGTGCGGGATAGAGAACTTGGTTGTCATCAGCGCAGAGCGAACATTAAGGTTCATTACGCGCTCATAAAACTCATCATCGATATTTTCTAGATTGGCGCGACCACCAAGGCCACCGGCGTTGTTAATCAACACGTCCATGCCACCAAAATGATCAGTGAACTCTTTGACTAACCTTTCGCACTCTAATGTGTCCATTAGGTTTGCAGGAAAAAAGGCAACATCGCCACCCAGTGCGGTAAGTTCAGATAGAACGTCATCGACTTTTGGGCTGAAAGCACGACTATTGATGCCGATTTTTGCGCCGTATTTTGCAAAGACACGTGCGGTAGCTAAACCCATACCAGCAGTAGAGCCAGTAATTAGAATGCGTTTGCCTTTTAAATCGTTAAACATCAGAGCCGCCTATATTGTAGATTATTCACACCAATAAATCATACAATAACACTTGCTATATTCAAGGGTGTTTATCTAAAAACGGGTTATTACCGACATAAATAGTGAGAGTAAGGGTGGTTTTGTGAGTTCACGCATACATTGAAATAGTAAATGAGAACTATTTGTATGAATTAATAGGTTGAGTTGGTTTTATAAACCTAAAGATGAGCAGGTTTGTGAAATATTGCTCCAACCTTTACTGGTAGTGACCTCACGTTATTCTGATGCTGTGTTGGTGAAGATATAAATCAGTGCTATAGTCGAGTTAAATAATACATATCTAATCGGTAAGTAGACACATGGCTGGCTCTTTCAATTCTATTTCAGGCTCTAAGCGAAGCCTTCATGTGCAAGTTGCACGTGAAATCGCCCGTGGTATTTTGTCGGGCAATTTGCCTCAAGGTTCTATTATCCCTGGTGAGATGGCTCTGTGTGAGCAATTTGGTATCAGTAGAACAGCATTAAGAGAAGCGGTTAAGCTTCTGACTTCAAAAGGCCTATTAGAATCTCGTCCTAAGATCGGTACTCGCGTTGTTGACCGTGCATTCTGGAACTTCTTAGATCCACAATTGATCGAATGGATGGACGGTTTGGCCGATACAGACCAATTCTGTCATCAGTTTTTGGGTTTACGCCGCGCGATTGAACCAGAAGCGTGTGCTTTAGCTGCTCAGTTCGCGAGTGCAGAACAACGCATTGAGCTGTCTGGTATTTTCCAACAAATGGTAGAAATTTCTAGCGAAGAAACGCTTGATCAAGAGCGTTGGCTAGATATCGACATGAAGTTCCATAGCCTGATCTTCAATGCAACAGGTAACGACTTCTATCTTCCATTTGGTAACATCTTAACGACCATGTTTGTTAACTTTATTTCTCACTCTTCTGAAGAGGGAAGTACTTGTATTAACGAACACCGCCAGATTTATGAAGCAATCATGGCAGGTAATAGTGACAAAGCACGCCACGCGTCAGCAAGTCACCTGTTAGAAACAAACCACAGATTACCAGCCGCTAGTTAATTGTTTTCACTGTTATTTTAGCTTTGATCGTTTTGCATTATCGACGAGAAGGCATTCTCGTAAAACTAGGGTAGTCAAAGTTAAAATTACGGTTATTCAAAAGCTAATTTCAGCAGTGACCTCTAAAAAGCACGTTTGATACGTGCTTTTTTTGCATCCAAATTTGATGAAAACCTGACTGGTGTCCAATATTTAATCTATTATTTGCTGTTTCGTTAAAAGCACTAGTAACCAGTATTTTAAGTTATATAATAATACTAATTAAATTATTGTGAGTGTGATTATGCCCCAGTCTCTACTGCCAAATATTCTTCAATTCATAGGTCAAATCGACCCATTCGATAAGATCCCTAAACAAGCACTTCGCGAACTTGCCTCTAACGTGCAAATTACTTATCTCGGCAAGGGAGATGTGGTCGATTTGTGTGAGTCTGGGAAGGAAAAATCGCTCTATATCATTCGAACGGGCTCTATGGAGCAACGAAAATCGGATGGTGTGCTTCGTGCCCGTCTAGGCAGTGAAGATTTGTTTGGCTTTACGTTCTTAGATTCTGAAGTCAACGACGAAAAAGGCTATAGAGCTGTCGCAATCGAAAACACCTTACTTTATGTGATTCCACACTCGGCACTTCAAACGCTTTTCAAAGCCTTTCCAAGTTGCGCAGAACACTTTGCTTCACAGGCGCAGGTTCGCTTGAAGTCGGCACTGGATGTGGTCTGGTCGAATAAAGAGAAAGGCCTGTTCATTCGTAAAGTTGAGGAAGTGGCAAGCGGGCAGGTGGCAATTGTTAAGTCTGAGCAAACCATCCAGTCGGTTGCGGTTGAAATGCTTCATCAACGCTCACCGTGTGCCGTGATCTATGAAGGTGAAACCATTGTTGGTTTGATCACCGACCGAGACATGACTAAGCGAGTGATTGCCCACGGCGTGAGTACTGATAGCCTGATCTCAGAGGTAATGACGCACTCTCCACTTACTGTAAAACCGGATGATCTGGTGCTGCATGCGGCCTCTATCATGATGCAATTTAATATCCGTAACTTGCCCGTTGTGAAAGAGAATAAGGTCGTTGGTCTTCTTACTACGTCTCATTTGGTTCAAAACCACCGTGTTCAAGCGATATTCTTGATCGAGAAAATCAAATACGCGGGCAGCGTGAAAACCATGTCTTCGTTCACCTCAGAGCGACAAGCTATTTTTGAAGCGCTGGTGGAAGGTAAAGTGGCGCCTGAAACCGTCGGCAAGGTAATGACCATGATTATGGACGCCTACACCCGTCGATTGATTCAAATAGCGATTGATAAGTTAGGCCCACCACCGTGTGATTTCTCTTGGATCGTAGCCGGATCGCACGCACGTAATGAAGTGCACATGTTGTCGGACCAAGACAGCGCGATTGTTCTTGCTGACGATGCAACCGACAGTGACCGTATTTACTTCAAACACTTAGCGATGATGGTGACCAACGGCTTAGCAAGCTGTCACTACCCATTATGTCCAGGTAAATTCATGGCTGCGACGCCAAAATGGTGTCAGCCACTCAGTGTATGGAAGCACTACTACAAGAAGTGGGTGGCTAACCCAGAGTACGAACGCTTGCTTAATATCAGTGTGTTCCTAGAAATTCGTACTATCTACGGCAACAGTGAGTTCGAAGGTATTCTGCGCGATGAGCTGCATAGCAATATTCGCGGTAACCGTGAGTTTTTAAGCACGCTAGTGAAAGACGCGGTCAATACCAACCCGCCACTTGGCATCTTCAATAGCTTAGTGCTAGAGAAGTCAGGTGAGAATAAGAAAACGTTGAACGTGAAGAAGTACGCGATCAACTTGATTATCGACTTAGCGCGTATTTATGGCCTTGCTGTGGAGTGCGATTTGTCGGCGACTGACGAACGTTTCGCTGCTGCCAATGAAAAAGGCATGCTGAGCGACGACGCATTCAAAAACATTCTGGGTGCTTACCAGTTCATTCTCTCTTTCCGATTCGGTCATCAACTTGAAGCGCTGAAGAACGGGGATGTGCCTGACAACAACATCAACCCAGATAGCTTTGGTAGCTTTGAGCGTAAACACTTGAAAGATGCCTTTAGGATCATTGCTGACCTTCAAGAAGCGGCGAAAATTCGTTTCGGAGCACGCTAATGAAATCGTTTTTAAATTACTTTCATCCGCTTGAGCGAATTAAACGTAAACGTAAGCAATATCTGGGAACGGTTAAGTTGCCAGAAGCGTTACATGATCTGGTAGAACAGCCTTGCCCTGAAATGACGGACTTGGCCAAAGACAGTGACTACATCGTGTTGGATCTTGAGACCACAGGCTTAGACAGCGAACAAGATCTGATTTTGTCCATGGGTTGGGTCGATGTGGTCAAGGGGCGAATAGACTTAGCGTCCGCCAAGCATATTTACCTGGATAACGATTCGCAGATCAACGCCGAAACCGCAGTGATCAACCATATTACGCCGCAAATGTTAGAAGAGGGCGCTTCTATTCATGATGCGATGCTGACGTTCTTCGAAGCAGCGAAAGGCAAGATTATTGTCGCGCACGCTTGCATGGTAGAAGAGAGGTTCATTAGCCAATATCTTCTTCGTTGCTATGGTTTACGAGCGATTCCTCTGCTTTGGCTTGATACCTTGTGTATTGAGAAAAGCATGGAGAAAGCGATCAGCAATCATGAAGAAGTCGATTTAACCTTGGCAGGGACTCGCGAAAGGTACGGGCTTCCTGAGTACAACAGCCACAATGCATTAGCCGATGCCGTTTCGACAGCGGAATTGTTTTTGGCTCAGCAGAAGCGAGTTGTGCCTAACGATAATGTGACCGTTGCCTTTCTCTATCGGATTAGTCACTAGGAAAAAGAGCTGCAAGTGCGCGGCTCTTATTTTACTGATTTTAAAGGAAAAAAAGCCAGCGATTAAGCTGGCTTTTGTTTAGGTCTTAGAAAATTAGGACAGTAATTATCTTAGATTATTCATGTAGCTATTGATTAGAAGCTGTAAGTAATACCTACACGGCTACGTAATTGACGGTCACGGCTGTCTTGAACGTTACCTAACTCAACGTATGGACGCCAGCTCCAGTCAGCCTCTTTGTAGCCCACTTTAAAGTTGTAATCCCACTCGTTGTCAGCACCACCGCCGCCAGTCCACTCATTGTCAATGAAGTCTTCTGCGTAGTTAGCTTCAAAGCCGAACTGCCATGCATTCCAGTTGTAATCGATGTTACCTGTAACTTTACTGCGGTTCTTATTCTCGTTTGAAGAGTCAGATGTGTAGTCACGGAACTCGTGACGGTAGCGAAGTTTCGCCTTTAGGCCTGATTCGAAAGAGTATTGAACACGTACTTGCGGTTTGTAGGTTACGCTATCAGAACCAAACGTTACTGGCATACTTGGTTGAATTAACCAGTGCTCGTTAAGCTTGAATTTGTAACCGTATTCGAACTCGTTGTCTGCCGCTTCCCAACCAGAGAAAGGCTTACCTTTTTGCTTTATTTCAGCGCCGAAGAAGTGGTTATCGACAGAACCGCTCATCTTGATACGACTTGCCCAGTCTTCTGAGCCATGTTTGTACTCTTGGCGCGCGTCGAGTGATGCGGCAGACACGCTGCCTGCGAAAAGAGTCGCTAATACTGCAAGTGTTACTTTATTCGTTTTTATCATTGTTATTGTTTCCACTGTATCTAAATAAAAAGGGGTTACTAAAGGACCAACGTTGAGCCCTTTGTTGTATTTGGGATTATAGTTTTGGGTAAAGTAGTTCTACGTCTCGTTGAGCCCACACTTCAGCTAGCTGCTTCTTGACTGTGAATTCGCTGAAATCGGTCTCTGTTGCTAGTTTTACCCATTCAGGGTTTTCCATAGCTACGCCAGCTTTCAGGTAAAGCGGAGTCATACGTTCAACGCGACGACGTTCGTCTTTCTGTGTGTATGGCCACTCTTTCGATAGGTCGTTGTAATCAGCCATTAGCTGAATACCTGTGTCTAAAGAACCGCCTTTCTTATTGGTGTAGTTCCAAAGATCGATACCGACCTTGTCACCGATCTGAGCCATACCGATCAATGGATCTAGGCTGAAATAGTGGTAGTGGTAAGCACGCGTGCGCTCGATTTCATGAGGCTGAGAGCCGTCTTTTTCGAATTGAGTGTCGATACGCATCTTGCCTTTTTGAACCATTTGCTTAGCAAGCGTTTCGTTACCAATAAAGTAAGAAACACCTGCAACTTGATAGTCGTACCAAGTACCGTGGTTGTTTTCTGCGTAAGCTTCGCCTTTAGGACCGCCAGATAAATCATCGATGATCAACCAATCCAAGTATTCGCTGTACCATTGGGTGATTTGTGTTTCGTCAGACTCTGACCAGGTAGGTGATTGAGACAAAATAGCGATTGAATCTAACATGCGATCAGTCAGCGTTCTTGTATCGATGATTCCACCGCGGCGACCTTCTGCTACACCAGGAACACCTTGTCCGTAGTTCACGTTCGGGTTCATCTTGGTGTCTTCGTTGAAGAACCAAGTTCTTATGTATTCGATACCTTGCTGAGCATATTTTTCGTCTTGGCTAAAATAGTAGGCGACCGCTAATGCACGAACAGAACGGGTGAAGTGGCCAATACGTTTTGAGTCAGTTTCGTCAGTTTTTGATGCTGGGTTTGTTTTTCCGTCATGGCGAATCCATGGAAGCCCATCTTCTTTTGATTCATCAGGCCACCAGTATGGGCTAATGCTCATGTAATCGTTCTTGCTGCCACTTGGCGGAACCATTCCTTTATCAGCAACGCTAAAAGGACCATCGTTCATTGCTAGGTCGGCTTCTTCAATAAGCTTTGTGTACGCGTCTTTCATTGATTCAGAAGCATTGTCTGATTGAAGAAGAGTACGGTTCGCTTCTAATGTTGCTTCGTCTAAGAAAACGAATTCAGCGGCTATAGCCTGAGAACCAAAGGTGATAGCACCAATACAAGCAGCAAGATGTAGGAGTCGAGGGGCTTTCATATTTACGCCTTTTATTTTGAATTAAGATAATACAAATATGGTAGCGATCCGAGGTGTGATGATCTGTGAACTTGATCGTGTTGTTAGGACAAAACCACTATTTACAAAGGGTTACAAAATCGAGTTGTTTCGTTAAGTTGATGTTTTTTAGTGATTTGTTTGGCTGTTGATAATGGTTTTGAAGAGTTTTGTTCATCAATAAATGTGCGCTACAGCAAAAAATTGAACCTTTAGATATCATTTTTATTTGTAATACATTATTATTTACTAACTTTCTGTAGCAATACATAACTTTGCTGTGTTGATTGCATGAACAGACGGTGTGAAGCCGAATAAGTAAGAGTGGTCTTGAAGCTAAATGGATTAAATCCACCGCTTTAAGAACATGAGACATTTACTTGAGGTGATTTAAAGCTCAATCAGAGAAGGTTTGAAATGTAGTAGGCAAGGTAGTGACATAGCCTGCTATATAAGTATGAACTTGATAGGAATGAACTGGGTTCGAATCGTTACCCGTTGTTCTCATCAGCGACAAAGAAGAAATCGTTGAAGTGCTTGCGAAAGCATTTTGATTATTGCTCCCAACTATTCTAATTATAACTTCTGCTTTCATCTAGAAAGGTAGGAGATGGTAGTCGAAGATCTACCCTTGCGCTCATGTTGATACAGGCAACATGAGCGTTTTTTTATTTGAAATTTGAGTAGAGAGTCGTGTGCGGCTCAATAAGCGTGTAAACCGCGGCTTAAGAATAGGCTTTTAGGTTGATGACAACACGCTCAAGTGAGTCTGTTACAGCATCAAAGCCACGAACATTCACGCTTAATCACATGAATGTTCGTTTCCCTTCTCTTCTCTTCTCTTCTCTTGTCTCTTAGTTGCAGACGTGTAGCTACAAACTTTAACAGCAGGCGTTTAGTTATATCAAAGAGCTCCGTGAGAGCTGTTCTTGAGGCTTAGCTTTCTGTAGGCATCCACACCTGTTTAGAGGTGACTTTGTGATCTTTAAAGGTCAGTTCTTCAACTTTGTCACCGTTAGTATTCCAGCGAGTAAGTTTTCCGTTCGCGACTTCACCTTCATCAAACTTCGCTTGGCTGGCCTTATTACCGTTCGGGTAGTAGTCCGTTACCAATCCATCTTTTTGTCCGTCGCTGTATTCAGCTGTCAAGCTTTGTTCCCCATTGGGATACCAGCGAGAGGCGGTGCCTGATAGTTCATTGTCTTTATAATTGAGTTCTGCTTTTTTCTGTCCGTTTGGATACCAGGTTTCAGCTTTGCCTTGCAGTTCACCTTTTACGTAATTCACTTTAGAAGCGACTTGGCCATTCGGATACCAGTTAGTTTCTAGCCCAAGTTCTAAGCCATCGGCAAACTGAGCTTGGGTCGCGACTTGGCCGTTATCGAACTTCTCTTCAAATTGACCAGTGAAAGGTTTTGAATGGTTTACTTGGTAAGCCACGCCTTTACGCATCTGTAAGTAGTCAACAGCATCTTCACGCGGTGTTGCTGCATAGCTCATAGAAGATACCGTACTAAGAGCAATTAAGATTGGAACGTATTTCTTCATAATGACACCTTTTTATTGGACGGGGAAAGTGTAACGGGTGTGTTAAAAGCATTTCACTTCCGTGTATCCCTGTCAGTATCTAATAGTGGTTTTCAAGTTTTCATTATTGGCTGCCTAATATAGGGAACTTTTAAAAGCAAATTATCGATCTTATTTGTACTACAAATATGTTGGTTTAATTCATTTTTATAAATTATATCTAACGATATTTTTGCTGCTCTTCTTTAAGCTTTGATCGTCAAGAATAATAGTTTTTAACGATGAATCTTCGATTTTTAGAGACCTTGTTCATGTTTTTCGGGGTTTTGGTCGAAATTTAGTGCGGATAACTGCACTGACTTGAGGAATTGCGCTCCTAGGTGGTGCAACTTTGAACTCGATCACTTGTATGATTAATTGAGTGTCAGACTGTAAGATCACTGTCACGCATTTGGATTATTGTAGTACAAATATGCTTGCCATTTATTTATAGTGACCTCAACAAAAAAACATAAATAAAAGGTCTAACGATGGAACTCAATACCCTGATAGTTGGCATCTACTTCCTATTCTTAATTGCGATAGGGTGGATGTTTCGAACGTTTACAAGTACGACAAGTGATTACTTCCGTGGGGGAGGTAATATGCTGTGGTGGATGGTAGGTGCAACCGCATTTATGACCCAGTTCAGTGCTTGGACATTTACTGGTGCAGCAGGTAAAGCCTTTACCGATGGCTTTGCCGTAGCGATTATCTTCATCGCGAACGCATTCGGTTACCTAATGAACTACCTTTACTTCGCTCCGAAGTTCCGTCAACTGCGTGTTGTGACGGTAATTGAAGCGATTCGTATGCGTTTTGGTAAGGTGAATGAGCAAGTATTTACTTGGTCTGGTATGCCAAACAGCGTTATCTCTGCAGGTATTTGGTTGAATGGTCTAGCAATCATCGCATCGGGTATCTTCGGCTTTGATATGACAACGACGATTGTCCTAACGGGTCTGGTTGTACTAGTAATGTCAGTAACAGGCGGCTCTTGGGCGGTAATCGCATCTGACTTTATGCAGATGGTTATCATCATGGCGGTAACGGTGACGTGTGCTGTGGTTGCGATTTACCACGGTGGCGGCGTTACGCAGATCGTTAACGACTTCCCAACAGATTCATTCATTACGGGTGATAACCTGAACTACATGAGCATCTTCAGCATCTGGGCTGTGTTCATCTTCTTAAAGCAGTTCAGCATCACCAACAACATGCTTAACTCTTACCGCTACCTTGCTGCGAAAGATTCAAATAACGCACGTAAAGCAGCTCTACTTGCTTGTGTACTAATGACGCTTGGTCCAATCATCTGGTTCATGCCTTCTTGGTTCATGGCAGGTCAAGGTGTTGATTTAGCAGCAGCTTACCCAGAAGCTGGCAGCAAAGCCGCTGACTTCGCTTACCTTTACTTCGTTCAAGAATACATGCCTGCAGGTATGGTTGGCCTTCTGATTGCCGCTATGTTCGCAGCAACAATGTCTTCAATGGACTCAGGTCTAAACCGTAACTCAGGTATCTTCGTTAAGAACTTCTACGAGCCGATTCTTCGTCCTAAAGCGACAGAGAAAGAGCTAATGGTTGTTTCTAAACTAACGTCTACCTTCTTCGGTATCGCGATCATCTTGGTTGCTCTGTTCATCAACTCTCTTAAAGGTCTGAGCCTTTTCGACACCATGATGTACGTGGGCGCATTGATCGGCTTCCCAATGACAATTCCAGCATTCTGTGGCTTCTTCATCCGTAAAACACCGGATTGGGCAGGTTGGGGCACGCTAGTTGTAGGTGGTGTGGTTTCTTACTTCGTTGGTTTCGTTATCACTGCGGACATGATTCAAAACTGGTTCGGTCTAAATGAACTAACTGGCCGTGAGTGGGCTGACCTGAAAGTGGCTATCGGCCTTATCGGTCACATCATATTTACTGCTGGCTTCTTTGTTCTTTCAACACTGTTCTACAAGCCTCTTGCTGAGCACCGTGAGAAAGACGTAGACAAGTTCTTCAACAACCTAGCGACGCCACTAGTTGCTGAAAGTAATGAACAGAAGAAACTGGATAACAAGCAACGTCGTATGTTGGGTTCACTTATCGCGGTAGCGGGTGTGGGCGTAATGACTATGTTCGTACTGCCAAACCCAATGTGGGGACGCATGGTATTCGTTCTGTGTGGCTTGATTGTGTTCTCTGTTGGTCTGTTACTTGTTAAAGCAGTCGATGACAAAGTCGAGCAACAAGACGAAGTGACTCCAGCCGAAGGCTAATTTAATACGCATCCTAAATAACATCACGGCCACCTGAACGGGTGGTCGTCATTTTTATAATCCAAACTTTAATGTGAGATGTACGATGAACAAAAAACTATTATCGGTAAGCATTATTAGCGCGTTCACACTCGCTTTTGCAACAGGCTGTACAACACAAGAAAAAACAGCACCCGTAGTCAGTGTCGCTGAACAAGCTACGCCTGCTGTTAGCGAAATTGACCGTAGTTACCTATTGAGCAGTGACCGCTTAACAGAGGTAGATGGCGACACTTTAGCCGTTGCTTCGGAAGAGCAAGTGGCTGCGCTTAAAGCACAATTTGAAAACCTAAAAGATGGCGACGAACTGGTGATCCCTGCCGGTAAATACGCGAACTTAGGTCAAGTGACGATCACGGCGAATGACATCACTATCAAGGCCGAGCAAGCAGGTTCTGCGTGGATCACTGGTTTGATTCAGTTTGAACTGAAAGGCGATGACATCACGCTTGATGGCTTGGTATTTACTGAGGGCGGTCCTAACGAACGCTTTGGCGCAGTTCGTATGATGGGTAATGGCAATACGCTTCAAAACTCAACATTCTACTACTTCAACCACGATTACACGTACGAGCCAGACGAGCGTCGTTCTGAGTATCCAAAGTACCTTTGGGTTTCTCTATGGGGTAAAGACGGCAAAGTCATCAACAACCGTTTCGAAGGTAAGCAAAAACGCGGCACTTTGATTGGTGTACAAAAAGATGACACAGCTGACAACCACCTGATCGCAAATAACATCTTCATGGATCAAAAGCCTAACCAGTTCAACGAATTCGACATCAAAGAAGCGATTCGTTACAACGGCAACAGCTGGGAAGCGATCCGTATTGGTGATTCTAAATCTTCACAGTGGGATTCAAGTTCTAAGTTCGTGAACAACCTAATGATCGATATGGATGGTGAGCGTGAGCTTATCTCGATTAAGTCGGGCGACAACACGATCTCAGGCAACACGATCTTCCAAAGTGCAGCTCTTATTTCACTGCGCCACGGTAAAGGCAACACAGTTGAGAACAACATGATTCTGGGTAACGAGAAACGCCTAACGGGCGGCATTCGTATCTACGATGAAGATCATGTGATTCGCAATAACTACATTGCCAACACTCGTGGTCGTGATGGTGTGATTGAAGGCAACGCTGACCTACGTGGCGGCATTGTTATTAACACGGGCATCATCGACGTAGCGAATGGTGAGCAGCTAGATCAATCGGTGAAAGGCAAAGAGCTTAATAAGCAGTGGACACCGAAAAACATCACGATCGAGAATAACTCTCTAGTTGATACTGAGTGGGGCATTGTTTACGGCAACCAAAGTCACCGTGTAAGCCTGTTCAACAACGCAGAAGTGGAAGGCATTTATGCGGGTGTTGATGTGGCGTTTAAACACAATGTGGTTGATAACTCGCAGTCACCTGAATTTGTAAGTGTCCGTGCAACGCAAGACTTCCCATTAGTTGGCGCAACCTACACAGACGAAACTTACGTAGGTCAAGTAACGGATTCTGAACTGATCGAAGGCTACTCGATTGAGCTACCAAAAGTCGTTGTAGAAAATGGCATTAACGCTTACCAAGGTGAAGGCGCAGACGTGTCTAAACTTGCGGTTGTGACAGCTGAAACAGCGGGTCCAGACTACGTGCTTGAGAATACGACTAAGTAAGTTATTAGTTATTGCTTAATTGCTTAATTGCTTAATTGCTAATTGCTAATTGCTTAATGGTTTAATGGCATGAGTTATCAAATCAATTCACGATAGCTGACCTGACCTAACCATAACACTTAAAAAGCCTCAACAGATAATGTCTGTTGAGGCTTTATTGATCTTAGGTCGTGACCATTTCAATCTTACGTCGTGACTACTGTGATTTATACTTATGCAGCAGATCCCAAGGGATATGACATAAGTGGTGATCTTCAGGGAAGTGACTTAAGTGATGCTGGTGGATGTCGTCGCTGGCAACATAATTGGTCAACGGCAACACCTCAACAGCGATACGGTCGGCATCATCTCTTGAAGAAATATAGTGCTTAGCTTCGGTTAAGTGTTCTGTGTTAGTGCTGTAAACGCCTGTGCGGTATTTCTCTCCGACATCGACACCTTGTTTATTCACGCTGTAAGGGTCGATAATCTCAAACAAGTGTTCCATCAAAATCGTGACTGACGTGATGCTTGGATCAAACTCTATTTGTACGCACTCTGCGTAGCCATCGTAATCGTTTTGTGTGCTATCGCTTTGAGCCGTCTTGTTTTCTGTTGGCTGGGCGCTTCCATTTGCACGGCCTGCTTCTGTGCTGATAACGCCAGGAACGTACTTAATAAATTCTTGTACACCCCACAAGCAACCGCCAGCTAAATAAATTTGTTCCATACTTCTCTTTGAGCTCTCTGTGTTTGTTGATGTTCGTTAGGTACCCGAATCAATATGATGATACCCGTACGTATAAAAAAGCGTCTATAAAAATGAGCGCGCAAATAAAAACAAGCGTTTAGGCATTGTAAACCTGTGCGACTGAACAAACATAAGTTTAATATGATTTGTGATTATATAAGTCAGTATTGCTTTGTCATCAACTCGAATCTCAACATCAAGTGAGCGTTACTCTAAACATGTTTGATCAAATAAAAGACTTCATTAATCCGAGCAAGAACCCAGACTTGACTCAGGCTCATGAATATCAGCGCAAGCATCTTCCTACATTGTGGCTGTTGGGCAAAACGGGGGCGGGCAAGTCATCGTTTATTCAAGCGGTCACGGGCGACTCTTCTGTAGAAGTGGGCAATGGTTTTGCGCCTTGTACCATGACGGCGATGTCGTATGAGTTTCCGCAAGACAAACCCGTGATGAGGTTTCTTGATACCAGAGGACTCAGCGAAGCGAATTACGATGCGAAAGAGGATTTGGAAGAGATTGGTCAGGTAGGTAATGCGTTAGTCGTTGTAATGAAAGCCGACGAACCTGAACAATCCGCTGTGCTTACGGCTCTAAAACAGATTAAGAAACAGAAGAAGATTAAACACTTGTTGCTGCTTCATACGGCGGTGTTGTCTTCCAGTGAACCAGATCGAGCAAGGCAAATTCAGTTCAACAGCAACCAAGTAGAGAAGGCTTGGGGTAAAGAGTTTGAATCGGTAGCGGTCGATTTCGAAACGGATGACAACGCTATGTCTAACAGCGAAGCGGTTTACAACTATGACATCTTGTTAGAAAAGCTGAGCAGTATTCTTCCGGTGATAGGAATGATGGTGCAAGACAAAGAACATTCCACGCAAGAAGAAGCCAACTTTGATCAAGTAGAAAACGAAGTGCTTTGGTATGCAGGAAGTGCCGCAGCGAGTGACCTGATTCCGGGTGTTGGTTTGGTGTCGGTACCTGCGATTCAAGCCAAAATGCTTCACAGCTTGGCCAATCAATATGGGGTCGAATGGAATAAGAGAGTCTTTAGTGAGTTGATAGGCACTCTGGGAAGCAGCTTTGCTTTGCAATACGGAATGAAGCTGGGCACTCGACAGTTGATAAAGCTGATTCCAGTTTATGGTCAAACGGTAGGTGCGGTGGCTGCAGCGGCAATGAGTTTCGGCACCTCTTATGGTTTAGGTCGCGCGGCTTGTTTTTACTTCTATCATAAGAACAAAGGTGAAGAAGTGTCTGAACAAGAGATGCAGAAGATCTACAAAGAATCTCTGAAAAAAGGAAAGGCGGCGTCGGGTTATGAAGAAAATTAGAAACCTATTTCGATTACTGGCGGTGCTATCGAGCGGACGCTGGGGCATTGCCCTGATTTCGGCGATCTTCCCAAGCATTATCATGATGGGTTTTGGTGTCTTCTTGGCGATCAAATACGGTTATCTACTCGAAATGTCGATTGCCATTGCCGTGAGTACCTTGGTGTTCACCATTCCTTTATTCATTTCTAGCCGTTCTTCAAGCCGCTCTTCAAATAAAGAGTCTTTCTCGAATAAAGAGAGTGGCGGCCTTGGCGAGGATACTGCTGAAGCTGAATCACAGCATAAAAAAGCTGATATCAACGATGCATTGGTTAAGGCTTCGGCTGATTGGTCTCAAAAAGAACTGTCGATCTGGAATGATTCAAAACACCATGTACGCCAACAATTAATGGTCGACATAGAGTGGGGTAACCTAGACCAAACCGGTTTAGAGGTACTTGAATTTGTTGCGAAAAAGTTTGATAAGAAATCACTCGATTTTTCGATTCCTGAAGGGCTAAAGCTGTTCGAAGAGGTCAGCCGACGCTACAAATTGGTAGTGCGAGAGCATATCCCCGGCATTGAGTATCTCAAGGTTTCTTACATCAAAGCGGGCTACGAAGCCTACGATAAATACGGTGAGCTAGGGCAGAAGATCTTCAAAGCGGCTATTTGGGGTAACCACCTTAAAAACTTGTATTTGAATCCACTCAAGGTGATTTCTGATTTAGGACGAGAACAAGCGACAGCAACGATGACAAGGGGTGTGGTTGATGACATGCAATACGCCGCCAAACAAGCCTTGTTAGATGAAGTTGCGGCGGTGGCGATTGACCTCTACAGCGGACGTTTCAGCATTGAAGATGAGGCACTTAAAGTGTCTGATGTTTCTGAACTCGACGAACAACGCTTTGCTCCAGAGCTAGAGCCTGTGCGAATCGTGCTGGTGGGACAAACCAGTTCGGGTAAATCTTCACTTATCAATGCACTCAAGCAAGAGTTGGTTGCAGAAGTGGATGTGCTGCCATCAACCGACACTTCAACGGTGTATAACGCGTTTGTCGACGACAATGATGTTCGCGTTGTTGATCTTCAGGGGCTTGATGGCAATCCTAAAACCGAAGCCTTAATGCTGAAAGAGATGACCCAAGCGGATGTGGTGCTATGGGTGCTTAAAGCCAATCAGTCTGCACGTGATTTGGATAAGCAATTGAAAGATAGATTTGATGCTTTCTATGACGATCCTAAGAACATCTCACGCAAGAAACCGATTGTGGTGTCGGTTGTGAATCAGGTAGACAGATTAAAGCCTGTAGACGATTGGCAGCCACCGTATGACTTAGAGAATCCAACATCGACCAAAGCGAAGATCATTGCTCAAGCGCTCGAATACAATCATATATTGCTGCAAACCGATATCGTGTTACCGCTGGCGATTGCGCCAGAAAAGGTACAGTTTGGTTTAGATACTTTAAGGCAGACGTTGATAGAGCGTATCGCTGACGCAAATAACGTTCAGAGAAACCGCCAACGTTTAGAAGCCATGAAAAGAGGCTCGTCGGTTAAAGGCCAACTGAATAAAGCAGTCAAAGTGGGTAAGAAGGTGGCACCCAGCGTATTGAAAGCGGCGACACCAAAACTGGCTGAAATGGCCATCAAGCAAGCCGTGAAGAAGAAGTAAGTCATTCACTGCGAATACGGTTCTGGTGAGGTTTGAGCCTCATCAGAATTTATCTTTTCTAGATCGGCGAGTTTTGGATCTTGGCTTTATTAGATGATGGCTTTTTTAGAAAACAGCTATCTTCGCCCCTTATTAGAGAGGTGTTGATTTCAAAAGGGATTTGATATTATTAAGGTTCTCGCTGAACTAGTTTAATAGTATATAAACAGGGCTTTGTTGCGTAATTA